>CBKWHA010000081.1:0-20943 GCA_966674115.1 uncultured Chitinophagaceae bacterium | reverse complement strand
TAATTCGACTTTGTGTGCTAAAAGTTAAATCCCCTAAAAAAAGACATCCGATTACCTGGATTCCTACTACCTGGTTTGCTATGGGACTGCCCTTTGTGGTATTGGCTGCTGCCTCTTCCATCATGTATAAGAACATGGGCATACCTGACTCGCAAATTGCTTTCTGGACATCGCTCATTATGCTGCCCTGGACTTTAAAGCCATTGTGGGGACCCTTTTTAGAGATGTTCAAAACCAAAAAATTCTTTGTTTATACCACACAAATCTTCACCGGAGCTTTGTTCGGCTTAGTGGGGCTCAGCCTTCATCTTGATTATTTTTTCAGCATATCTATTGCTATATTGGCCATCATTGCCATTAGCGGCGCCACACATGATACAGCGGCCGACGGCGTTTACCTGAATGAACTCTCTGCTAAACTGCAGGCACAATATGTGGGATGGCAGGGAGCCTTTTACAATATAGCCAAGGTGCTGTCGGGTGGCGTTTTGGTGTATGTGGCTGGTGAGTTGGAAAAGGCAATTGGAATTGTCAATGCCTGGATGGTGGTGATGTTTTTGTATGGCATTATCATGGTTGCTTTGGGTCTTTACAACATGAAAATGTTGCCCTCGGGTGGCGAAGCCAAAGCCGTAGATTCAGTAAAAGAGAGTATGGCTACACTGAAAGATGTCATTATCACATTTTTCCAGAAAAGGCACATTTGGGCTAGTTTATGTTTTATTGTTTTTTATCGCTTTGCCGAAGGTCAGGCGATAAAAATTACGCCCTTATTTTTTAAAGCGTCCAGAGCAGAAGGTGGACTTGGTTTGACCACCTCTCAGATTGGTGTTTTGTATGGTGTGTTTGGCGCTATTGCCTTTGTTTTGGGGTCGCTTGCTGCCGGTTATTTTGTTTCCAACAAAGGACTCTCCAGGAAAACGTTGTTGACTCTTTGTTGCTTTTTTAATATTCCCTTTGCAGCCTATGCCTTCCTGGCCATCACCTTACCAGAGAACATGTATGTAATTGGAGTTGCTGTGGCCCTGGAATATTTTGGCTATGGTTTTGGCTTTGTAGGATTGATCCTTTTTATAATGCAAAACATCGCGCCGGGCAAATACAAGATGGCGCACTATGCCTTTGGCAGCGGCTTAACGAACCTTGGCTTCATGATCCCATCGATGGTAAGTGGTTTTGTGAGTGATTTTCTTGGATACAAAGAGTTTTTCATCTGGGTATTAGTTGCCACCATTCCTGCTTTTGTTGTAAGCTGGCTGGTACCCTTGCAAAAGGTAGAAGATAAGACAGCGCAAGAAGTTGAGCAGGTTGAAGTTGAGGTTGCCTAATACCAGTTTTGATGAAATAAAAAATTTTCCCACCCCTTCCCCTGAAATTGAAGGAGCAGTTGGGAAAATTTGTGTTGATAGACTATTGTATGTCAATAGGTATGAAGACGAGCGGAGTTGGCAGGCAAGAAGCTCCGGGAGGTGAGTAGGTAAACTTTATCGTTTGTTCTTCACCGTTCTTAGCTGGCGGGAATACCTGGACGAGTATAGCTTCAGGTGCTGCTTTGGTGAGCAAGCGATCCGAGGGCAACTGAATGATCCCTCCCTTGAATTTTCCATCACTCACCACCATGGTATTGGCCATACCGCCACACCATTTGTTGTCGCCAGCCCGTGCGTTCCAGGTTACCAAGGCCAGCCCTTTTCCATCGGTGCTTTTCCACTTCATTTCTACCTGGTACATTACACCATAGTTGCCGGCCAATTTGGCCAGCTCACCAGTACTGCCGTCTTTTCCGATCACCCATGGGTCTTTCACTCCATCGGCAAACAACAAAGCTGCAGCTCCGTTTCTGGTATCCAAAACGCTGTCTGTCTTCACCAGGTAATTACTCACACCAAACAAACCGCGGCCAGCATTTGAATGCCTGGAATTTTCCACTCTTTTGATCCGGGTAAGCGCCTTAGGTCCAGGTGTTTTTGGATCGGTTTGCAACACGCTCACTTCGCCAGGCTGGTCAATAACGAATTCATAGAAGCCATGTACCAATTCGTCGTACTTAACAATATTCTGCTCCAGCTTTTCATCGATCGCGATGGCTTCACCAGGTTTTACCGTGCGAACTTTGGTTTGGGGGGTGGAAGCAAAAAAGTCAGCCAGCCCCTGCTTTCCAGCCAGATAATAGTTGGTGGTGGGTTTTTGTGAGGAATATTTCAGCATACGAACATGCATAGGTGCAGTTCCGGTGTTTTTGATCAAAGCGGTGATCTTGCGGTCTATTTTCGCAGGTTCTTTAATGCCGTTAACGTTGTAAACGTACAGGCGTACGGTACCAGGCTGCACAGCCTCTTTAAGTGCAATGCTTTCCGGCACCCGGATATATTCTGGGTCATCGGATATAATAAATTGGGGGCCAGGCAACACGATCTTCTGGTAACCGATCTGCGGTATCTTTTCGGATAGAAGGCCGGGAAGTTCCACTATGCTTCCCTGTTTTATTTCCAAGATCGCTTTATTCTGTGCGGATGTAAAGGTTTGCGCCTGACCGTGGGCACCACTTAAAAGGAGGGCTCCCAACAGAATTCCGGATGACATGATTTGTACAGCTTTCATGTGTAATAATTGTCAGATTTTTATTAATGATTTAAATATTATTGTTCCATTGGATGCTAAAAGTGCCATCGCACGAAGGCTTCCATTGCGGCGAAGTGGGTCAAGCCAAGTTGAGCATAAAGGCTGGCAGTTTTGGCGTTTCTTTCTTCAGCCCGCTGCCAGAACTCCCTGGCGTCAGATCCCTGGAAAGGCACCATATCTTTTTGGCTTTGGTGAATAAAAATACTATGGCGTTTTTTGAGCACCTGATCCGGACTCATGGGGATAGCCATTTCAATTTCTTCGATGTTCCACTCCTGCCAAGCGCCTTTGTAGAGCCACAACCAGCAGTCCTGAATCCATTCATCGCCCTCCGCTTTGATACGCTTTAATGCTTCCAGGACCACATCCAGGCACACTTTGTGGGTGCCATGGGGATCCGCAAGATCGCCAGCGGCAAAAACCTGATGGGGTTTCATCTGCCTTAAAAGATCGATGGTGAGGCGGATGTCCTTTTCGCCCATTGGTTTCTTTTCAATGGTGCCTGTTTCGTAGAAAGGCAGGTTCAGGAAGTGCATGTTTTCATCTGCAATGCCTACGTAGCGGCAGGTAGCCCGAGCCTCTCCTCTACGAATCAAGCCTTTGATGGCACGAATTTGCGCAGTATCGATCTGGTTGGAATTCTTTTTGGCGAGATATTTCCTTACTTCCTGCAGGATGGCTTTTGATTTCTCATTTTCGATTCCGGCTATTTCCTCAAAACCCACTGCAAAATCCAGAAAGCGGGTCACAAATTCATCAGTGACTGCAATATTGCCTGAGGTTTGGTAGGCGATGTGTACCTCGTGGCCTTGATCGTGAAGACGCTGGAAAGTTCCGCCCATGCTTATAATATCATCATCTGGGTGAGGTGAAAAGATCAACACCCGTTTAGGATAAGGAGTAGAACGTTCGGGATGCCCGGGAATGACCACATTGGGCTTACCACCCGGCCAGCCGGTGATGGAATCCCTAAGCATATAATAGACCTGAAGATTGATGGCGTAGGCATCGCCCTGCTCTACCAGCAGATCGCTCAGGCCATTTTCATTGTAGTCATTATTGGTGAGGGAGAGTAACGGTTTTTTAAGTTTGAGGGCCATGTTAATTACCGCTTTTTTAATAACGCCCGGAGTCCATT
The DNA here is from genome assembly GCA_966674115.1 of uncultured Chitinophagaceae bacterium. Taxonomy (GTDB): domain Bacteria; phylum Bacteroidota; class Bacteroidia; order Chitinophagales; family Chitinophagaceae; genus Flavisolibacter. Next base: position 17,183 of record CBKWHA010000081.1, on the reverse strand, counting down.
CAATTTCGCCGGTAAGCCAAGGGCTTTTGTAGCGGGTGAGCTCAGAGGCGGCGGCCTTATCCAGAACAAACTGCACATCTGAATGGTGCTGCAACAGAGATGCCGGTACCTGTTCTGTCATCTGATCTTCAACAGCCTTTTTAATTACGGGCGCTTTGCCAGCCCCCCAAGCCAGCAGTATAATCTTCTTCGCCTTTAAAATGGTACTGATACCCATGGTTATGGCCAGGCGAGGCACTTGAGAGATGTTGGTGAACTCGTAGGCATTGGCCATACGAGTAGCATTTTCCAGGTTGATCAGGCGGGTGTGTGAATAGATACTAGAACCTGGTTCATTGAAACCAATGTGGCCATTGTTTCCGATACCCAGGATCTGAAGGTCGATGCCACCCAGCGCTTCTATTTTTTGTTCATATTGTTCACAATGCTTTTTAACTTCTGCCTTGGGCAACTCGCCGTTTGGGATATGGATATTGCATGGATTGATGTCGATGTGATCGAAAAGGTGGCGGTGCATGAAATTATGGTAACTCTGGAGGGCCTCTTTGTCGATGGGGTAATATTCATCCAAGTTAAAAGTGATAACATTTGCGAAGCTCAGTCCCTCCTCGCGGTGCATGCGCACCAGCTCCTGGTACAAAGTCTTAGGAGTGGAGCCAGTGGCCAGGCCCAACACGCAGTGTTCCCCTTTTTGCTGGCGGTCGCGGATGGTATCCGCCACGACCTGTGCAGCATATAGTGATCCCCTTTTCAGGTTTGGATAAATAGAGCAGTATATCTTCTCAAAGGAATCAATCAGGTTCTTCCCGGGTTTTTCCAGTAATGTATCTTTCATAACGATATTTATTTATTTGCTTACAATCTCGGTTGGCTTTATTGGTTTTTGCGCCACAACAGCCTGCATAAAGTCGTCCATCTCCCGGAACCTGCGAAACATATAACTGTGTACTTCATGACCGGCGCCCTCAAAGGTGTACAGCACTGCGGGCAGCCCCTTCTTTTTAGCCACATTCAGGATGGCATGGGGACCAAACATCATTAACCAGCCCGGATCGCCCGCCAGGCAAAACCTGTGGGCAGCCGTACCAAAAGGCACCAGTTGGTCCCGCGTACCGTGCATCATCAACACCGGTATCCAGGCCTTTTCTGTCAGCGTATTCATATCCAGTACTGCTCCGGCAAAAGAAAGGACGCCCTTATAGGGATGCTGTACCCTTTCTCCTTTTCTCTTAAAAGGATTAAACACCAGATTCAATACCGCCTCAGCTCCTGCACTGCTACCGGCAAGAAACAAGCGAGCGGTATCCACCCCATGTTCCAATGCGTGCTGTACGATAAAACTGCCTGCGTCTGTAACATCATCTACGGCAGTTCGGATAGCCTTTAGCTTTTCTGGTGTAGCAGTTTCACAACCAAAACTCTTTCCCTTGAGATAGAGCCGGTATTTCACTACGAAGATGTTGTATCCCAGCTTAGTCAATCCTTCGGCAAAGGGTTTCTGGTTTTCCGGGCTACCCCCTGTAAAGGAACCGCCGTGCACAAACAACACCGTTATACCATTAGGTTTACTTTTCGGTTGGTAGTGATGCATCCACAGGGTGTCAGCACCCTTTATAGCATAGGTCACTGTGCGGGGCTCAGATTGAGCCTGTGCTGCCAAGACAGCTAATAACAGGCAAGAGAACAGAATTGTTCTTGTTTTTTGCATTATGGTTTCCTTCATTAATTAAACAACGGATTCACTTTCTGTAGCAAGAACAGTCACAGGCTTTTCCAAGGTTTTCCATACCTGGTACAATCCACGAGGTATATGGAAACAGCCCTTCCACTTTCCACCTTTCAGTGACAATAAAACTTCGCCCCTGCGATTGAGATAGCCAAACCACTCAGGATAGGCAAGATCTCTGAAGTGCTTCCACGTGTATTCGTGCACTTTCTCGAACCACACCTTACACTGTTCGTTTCCAGTGAGCTGATAACCCTTGGCAAGGCACACCAGTGCTTCAATATGCACCCACCATAATTTCTGATCCCACTCCAGTTGTTGCGGCGGTACTCCTTTGATGTCCATGAAATAGAAGATGCCACCAAACTGCTTATCCCAGCCATACTCCAGTGTATGCAGGGCAATATCTACGGCCTTTTTAATAATGAGCGCATTATTGAGCCGCTCGCCCAGATCCATGACAAACCACATCGCTTCAATGGCATGGCCGGGGTTTAGCAGCCGTCCTTCAAAACTGTCTACAAAACTGCCGTCGGGTGCCACATTCTCCAGAATCATCCCACTGTCTTCATGGTAAAATACATCCAGCACCTCATGCAGTACTTCAGGAATAAACTGGTCGACCATCTTGCTGCCCAATATGAATTCCAACTCAAGCGACAGGTTGCACAGAATCATTGGAAGTGAAAAATTCTTCAGATTTCGAGTGCCAGGATAAAGCTTGCTGTACTGGCCCTTGGGATTGTTCCTTCTCCAGAGGATATTTATAAAAGTATCATTAGCAATTGTGCGATACTGGTCATTGGCAGTTGCCTGGTACAAAGCCCCAAAACCCATAGCGGCAAAACAATCCGAAAATATATTGTAAGGCTGCACTAAAGGTTTTCCCTCTGCTGTCAGCGAGAAATACCATGCATCATTTTCATCACGACCGTGCTGCTGCATGAAGCTTGCACCATGCAATGCCATATCCAGCCATTCCTGACGGCGCTCCACGTTATTGTAAAGCATGGAGAAAAGCCATACCTGGCGACCCTGTAGCCACATGAATTTATCAGTATCAAAGACTCTCCCGAATTGATCAAGACAGGTGAAAAAACCTCCATTTTTTTCGTCTTTTGAATGTCTCATCCAAAAGGGTACAATTTGTTCCAGTAACTCTTCTTTGTACAGCTCTGCGTAATGTTTCATCATAATGTATTTTTAATATGGATTCAGGAGTGCGTCAGGCTTTGCAAGTACTCCTGATACCGTTTATATAAATGCCCAGCCTGCAGGTAAGCGGATTGCGGGCTCATAAAATGGGAAAATTCGAAAGTGATGGCTTTGTCGTAGCCTGCTTTTCGGGCCGCTTCCAGCTTCAACCGCAACTTTTCAAATTTGATGGGCAGGAATTTAATGGGCATGTCGCGATCAAAGCTTTCGGCATTGGTCCAACATTGCAGCCCGTATTTATCAGCCATGGTTTTGTTCACTGCAAAAAAATCAGCCAGCTCATAGTAGTCGATATGGCCATCCTGAAAAGCAACAGCATCGACAGCCCCGCTGATACCATCGAAGATCTCGCTCCACTCTTTTTCATGCTCTTGCAGGCTTACAGATTGCTCTTTTGTCAGGTTGGATGAAGCGGCCATTACCGCTTTCTTGCCGTCGATCCAGGGAGAGATCAAGGTAGGTAAGCCACCACTTACCTCTTTGCACTGGGTACCCAAAGTACGGAAGGCATCTACTGCCCCTTTGGTCTTACGGCTGATCTCCATACTGAGATACCAACCTTTAAAACTTTTATAATGGCCATACTGTTGCCAGACTTCATCGATCACAAACCGGTTGGCGTCAATCTCGGATTGCATATTCCCGGTATCCCAGTAGTGACCGCTGTCGTACAGGCCGAAATAAAAACTCATCCCGTGCTTTTCAGCCAACTCCAGGAAAAGCTTTACCAGATCTACAGGCGGCAGGTAGCAGCCATGTTGCTGCTGCAGGTAGCTCGATGGATAAGTAATAAATCGTCTGTATCCGCTACGGATCAGGATGACCGTATCGATCCCTATCGCTTTCATATAACCGAAATCACGGTCCCACTCTTCCGCTCCCCAATTTTGGTGCGGAATATCATGGCTGATCTCGTCTAAAAAAGTTCCGGTTATTTTCATAGATAATTGTTCTTTTTTAAATATTCTACCCAAGCCAGGTAAGCATCCGTTTTCAGATGAATTCCATCCATGGTAAATTCCTTTTTGAGTTCTCCCTTTGCATCGGCCAGCGCCTCGTGCAGGTTAATAAAGGTCAGGCCATATTGTAATGCCAGTTTTTTGAGCTCTTCATTCAGCTCTTTCACCTTTACATTCTTGCCTTTGAGGTAGGGGTACTTTATTATTTCTTCATTTAAAGGCAACACGCTTTGCACAAAGAGGGTTGCCTTGGGCAGACCAGCCTTTAAGCGGTCAATGATACGCCGGTAGTTATTGACGATCACCTCTACCGGTAAGCCACGGCCCAGGTCATTAATACCTACCATCATAAAAATTTTAGAAGGCTGTTGCGCCACTATACCATCCAAGCGGGCCAGCACGCCAAAAGAGTTATCACCACCAATGCCGCGATTGGCAATCCTTTTTCCGGGAATCAGCTCATGCCAGTCGCCCCGCTCCGTAATGCTGTTGCCCAGAAAAACGATATCGACTTTTTTGTCAGTCAGCTTATTGTAGAGCTCAAAGCGTGCCTGATAGTACCAATTGGCGTAACTGCTGTCTATTTTCACGCTTGTCTGCGCATGTCCAACAGCGTTAAGCAGGAAACAGGCCAAAGGCAAAAACAATTTCATTTTCATATTGTCTTCTCTCATTGATTATAAATATTTTTTTAGCTGCAGGTAGTTAACCCAAGCCACATAAGAAGGAATCTTCAGATGCAGGCCGTCTGGGGTTTCTTCTTTCTTGAGCTGGCCATTTTCATCGGCAAACACTTCGTGCAGATTGACATAATCAATACGTTTCTGCCGGGCTAAGGACTGCAAGGCTTCATTTAGCTTTTGCACATCAGCGGTTGTCACTTTGCGGAAAGGCTCGATAAGCATGGAGTCGTTGACGGGTAACACGCTTTGCAGATAGATGCGGGTGCGGGGTGACTCTTTACGGATCATAGCCACCATGCGTTTGTAGTTTTCAATGATCACCGGCACCGGCACTTCTCTTTTCAGGTCGTTGACACCAATCAGCAGGAAGATCTTGCCAGGCTTGTCTGCTACGATCTGGGGCAGCCGTGCCAGCACACCAAAGGTGTTGTCACCACTGATGCCACGATTGAGTACCGGCTTGCCCGGTAAGATCTCCTGCCACTTACCAGCTTCCGTAATGCTATTGCCCAGGAAGACAATGGCATTTTTACGGTGTGGCATTTTATCAAAGACCTCCAAGCGCTCTGTATAGTGAGCGTTTATATAAACACTATCCACCGGTTTTAAGCTTGTTTCCTGTTTTGCACTTTGCGCGGCCACTGAACCAGCTATTGTCATACAACAGGCCACTATCCACAAGGCCGGCCATTTTTGTTTACACTTCTCCATTAATTATAGCTTTAACTTATTATGATCTTTTGTTTTAAAATCAGTTCTATGTTTTCCAATACCACTTTCTCTTCACGAACAGGATGGTCACTAATGACACAATCCCGGTAAACAGTACGCCCCTCAATACGCCTAGCCACACGTTGGCTTCCATCATTTGAAAGAAGACCATAGCACCAGAAAGGTGCAGCAATGGAAGCAGCAACAAATTGCCCGTAACATAAGCCACCATTGGATTCTTGCCCACCATGGCCAGGAAGTTGGTTATTGGGCTAACCAGTTTCACGCGCTCCAGCGTATCGAAAGCCAGCATGGCAAAAAAAGCCAGGCCGCTGGTAATGAAATAATAACTGTAGGTAGATGGATCTTTTTTCACCCCTCCCTCATAAGCATCGAAAAAGAGTCCGAGCAACAGCAGGTAGGTCCCTGCCTGCATAAACTTCTTACGACAGCGGTACGCTGCATCCTCTCCTTTGTAACGCATCAGGTAAAACAGTACGGCAATGATCGCTCCTGTAACCAGCAGGTTCAGCACAGTAAATCTTGCAAACAGGCAGGCTGTATTCAGACCAATCAGCATAATAGACGCAAGGCCAATGAGCGTCCAAGGATGTTTGCCGGAAGGCTTCGCTGTCCCTTCCTGCCTCAGGGCCAGCAGCCATTCTCCGGCAAATGTTCCTGGTATGATGATGAAAAGATATTTTAGGTAATAAAACTGGTACATCCATGAAAAAGGTGTCCAGGCAAAAAGTGCGCTATTCCAGGTTCCTTCCAGTTTACCAGTCAGGAAAACAGCCATCACAAAAGGAAGAATACCGATACGAAATTGTGGTTTGTGGCGAGTGGTCAACCAGATCAGCGATCCAAAAAAGGCCATATTGGCCAGCACGATGATGATGATGTCACTGCGCTGCAATTGCCAGCCTTTACCATCCGAAAAAGGCATGCAAAAAAGAAAGGTGCCAGCAAGCAAAAAGGCCAGTACTTTGATAGCAGTAAGCAATTTTCTATTGCCTTCCTCTTTCCAATCCACATACATAAAGAATAAAAGCAGAAAGCAGGCAACAGATAGCAGTTGTTCTGTCATACCTGGCTTTGCACTCATCACCCAGGCACGTGCATGCAGGGTAAAGATGGCAAAAAAGACAAGCAGAATATAGCGCTTCACAATTTGTACTGTCAGTTTCCACTTCGGCTCTCCTAACTCAACACGCTTATGCAAGGCAAGTGGAAAGGCCGCTCCCATGGAAAAAAGAAAGAAAGGGAACACCAGGTCTACCCATGTAATGCCTGGCAATTCAGGATTATATATATGACCTGGAGGAGGCACCTGCGCATGATACATCCATGCAGGCAGGATGCCAAAGGCAATGCTGCTGGATAAGACCATAGCCAGTATAGCAAATCCCCTTAAAACATCCAAACTTTGGTTACGCTGCATTGTTGTTGCTACAGATTTCACTAACGCTTTTAGCTTTATTTTGATAACGAAATTTCTTCACGATATATATTTCCAAACCGGTCGGTTACTTCTACCACTACTTTATTTGCAGTAGCGGATGGTGTGGCAAAGAATATATGATCTGTCAGTCCGGGTTTGATCCAGGAATATTTTCCAATCCTGGTCTTATCTTGCAAAAGGCGGACAGCCTCTGCATCTAAATCCACTTCCTGTCTCATAGCGCCTTTCAACAAACCGTCTTCATACCAAACCACTTTCCAATCCTTGTCCCAGTTCCATACATTCGCGGCCACATCACCAGGCTTATTCGCGTAAGCACCCCTGTTGTATACCCTCATCTGGTAATCCCTAGGTTGTCCAACCGATTTATAATACCATTTCACATCTGTACCATTGATCTCATAAACTCCATAACCTGCAGGTGTACCATCTTCACATAAAGGCATGGTCCACCACGCCCCGCAAACAGCACCATGAATATGTTCGTAAGCACCACCATCTTGATGGTTTTCATTGTAGTGAGTATGTCCGGTAAGCAGGTGGGCTTTAAAGGGTTTCAGCAGGTTGAACAAGAACCGGCGATTAGTGGTTATGACTCCTATGTCATCCTTGTCACGTTTATACCATCTTTTTTCATCTGTATATCCGGGGATGTGCATGGATACAAAAACAGGGGAGCCAGGCTTTACGCCTGCAAGGTCTTGCTCCAGCCACTTCAACTGGCGCTCGGTAAGATAGCCGATGTAATTATAGCCATCGGCATAATAAAATACATTGTCCAGTACTACATAGTGCGCTTCGCCCCGGTTAAAGGAATACCAAGAGGGACCGAAGCTTTCGCGGAACGTACTATCGGTACGTTCATCACTGCGCACATGAATGTCCATATCATGATTGCCTAATACCTGGAAGAAGGGAATCCCCATCTCCTTCACTGCCTTTTTGTATTCAGGAATAATAGGAGGCGCATCCCAGGAAATGTCACCTGCTGCAATGCCGTGAACCGGCCCCTCCTTTTGCAATTCGGCCACCAATGCTTTAGTATCGGGTACAGCAGTGGAATGCATCTGTCCTGCCTGTTCGGCATTATTGATCTGTGGGTCAGCCCATACAATGGTGTAATGTATTTTGTCAGAGCGTGTCATTTTTCTAAGCAAGAAATTGGCCAGGAACACTCCTTTTTGTGGTTGGATCTTTTTATAAAATTGCGCTATGCTGTTGTCAGCAGGCACCTCGTATCCTGAAGGCAAGGAAAGATAGACAAACTGAGATTCGTTTGTGCTTTGCAGGTAATACATACCCTTGGCATTCGTGCGCACCACATTGGTACCATCAGTGACTGCCACCCCAGCAATTCCCTTCCCGCTTTCATCTTGTACGGCACCTTTCAGAACAACGTGCACGGATGGAGAAGTCTGTGCCGTGGCTATTCCAAAATACAGGACCAATATGGCTATAAAAGAAATTGTTTTTTCAATCATAATCTCCTTAATTCTTAATTCCATTTCTAACCGCATCCCAAAGTGGTTGCCTTAACCGGTTGTATCGCGGAGCATACATGTGAACCACATCAAACAACATCACTCCTCCAGTTGCATTGTTCCTGATATATTTGATCGTATTAGTAATTGATTGCTGATCGGGCCAATTAACGTTACCCAGGTCCATACTACCGTAAAGAGGTACTTTATTACGGGTAATGTACTTTCCGCCTTTCAGAGACCCCTCCACGCTCCACCAGTGGTACTTCATTCCAGCCGAAGCTGGATTATCATTAATCATTAATTGCGTAAAATAGTTACCGGTCAATAGTATATCTAATTGTTCTGCATATCCAGTTTTGTTATATTCAGGGTAGGCCCAATCGAAGCGAATCTCCCCATCATTGAACGGATCATAATCCTGGCTAGCCCAGTTTACACCAACACTGTAATAGGTAGTATACCAGGCTCCCACATACACGCCGAATTTAACATCAGGTTTCACTGATCTTACAGCGGCCCTTGCCTTTTTAAAAAACTCATAAATGACGGAACCCCTGAACAGCAGCCATCTTTTATAATATTTGCCAGTTGATGCAGGAACGATCTGTCCGTTATTGTTTTTCCAGGTACTTACAATATCCTTAGGAAATTCCATATTCGTGGCATTGTTGTCCTGGTATTTATCTTGCAAAAACTTGACGAACTGGTCCTTACTGAAGTCGGAGAAATCGGCATTGATATCGTGATAACGTGCATAGTCAAGGATCATTCCGTCAATAGGGTATTTCTGTACAATTTCTTTGATGATATTGAGGGCTCGTTCCTGGACTGCAGGAATAGCCGGGTTGACAAAGGCGTTTTCACCGAGGGTGGTAATTGGTACACGGTTTCCGGATGCATCACAAACGATGGCTTGGTATTGGTCGCGGAAAACAGGATCTTCAAAGACATTACCGATCCTTCTTGAACCATCCCCTTCCACGAAGGTTACAATAGAAGCATAAATTTTAAACTGTCTTGCTTTTGCCTCATTAATGATAAAGTCCACGTATTCCACGCCTGCGGGTAAGGCTTTTCCATCTAGCGTTTTCAATTGTTTTGTATAAGCACTGGGATACATGGTAAAGCCGGTAGAGCCTTTCACATCTATTACCAGGCTATTAACACCTACTTCTTTTAGAGTATCCAGCGTTCTGCGGATCTGGGCTGTGTCGCTGAACCTTCCATAGGTTCCAAAAACATTGGAGCGTGCATCCACCCAGGCAATCACTTCCCGTTTACGGACAGTATCTGTCGGAATACCCCCACTCCCTGTTCCAGGATCAACCACATCGTCGGACGTCGATTTTTTACAGGAAGGAAGCGATACTACACAAACACTGGTGACAGCATATAGTAATAGAAGTAATTGTTTCATCTGAAGGATATTAACTGTTCATTGATTGAATTACCTGCCCATTTTGTTGATTAAATGGGCAGGTGTTATAGAAATAGTATTTCAATTATTGAAAAAGCACTGCATTAGGGTGCATACTTGGTGAACTCATGTGCCATGATGCCGCCATTTGTCAGGAGCATATACACCTGCATTCTTTCCTTATCAGGAGAAAAAGCTATAGCTATGTCTGCTGTACCGGCATTAGTAGCACCCGTGAACAGGTCTGAGTTAAACACATTGAATGTAGAATAAGTCGGGTCTGACGGAGCCAAATTGATTTTTTGAGTCTGAGTCACATCAAATAAGCTCATATGCACCTGGTTCAGTTCGTAGGAATTCACATATTTTACAATAGCCAGGTAATTTGCATTATTGAACTTGCCAAACGCCAAAGGTCTGGTATAAACCACAGGCCAGCCAAACGTAAATGCTGAAACATCTTCATTAGTGCTACCATCAACCAGCTTGACCCCACTTTGGTATCCGATGAAGTAATTGCCATTCACTGATGTAGAAATTGGCTGTACTTCTGACCATACTCCCAGATTTCCAGTGCCTACACCCTTGTAGATGACAGTCTCCGGGGTATTGCTGACTAACTGGCCGTTCGTTATGGTCCATTTGTGAAAAGCATTGGTGGAAGTTCCTGTTGTGGTGATCACGGCATCCTTGTTCACATCACCATACACATTGATCACCCTGCCAATGCCCATACCCCAGGCAGGAGAAGAAGGAGTTGACGGTGTTTGATTTGTCCATTCAATCAACTTTACAGGATTAGGATCCAGAGGACTGGTCCACTTATACACATAAAACTTGCTCCCGTTGCCTGCATAATTGCAGCCCAGAAGGTTTCCAGAGGTATCAGCCATCATTTCCATGGTTAGACCACTGAAGGGAACAGTCATATCCTTGACATAGGCACCCGTAAAGCGATTATATACTTTGTAATTAGGAGCAGCCCTAGATACCAGCACCAAGTAATCACCACTTACAGCAATACCTGTCTGGTTGTTGGTCGTAAAACCAAGCTCGGCTCCCGTTTTTGTCCATAGTTTCCTGTTAATGCCTACACCGTAATTGAGCTTAACTGGTTCTACAGCTTTCAGGGTATATGTTTTGGTGCTTCCGTCAACACCTGTAATGGTTACAGGAACAACTTGCGACAGGTCAATTTCAGTTCCGGAAACAATAGAACTGGTTGAGTGCCTGTTGATTTCCAGGGTCACTTTCGACTTGGATAGATCTGTTCCTGGCACCACGTAAAACAAAACCTCGTTTTCCTTCACAATACCCTCCAGTTCCTGCTGCACACCGCTAACCTCAAAATTTATTTTGGCACTTTTTAAACTAACATCACCTACTTTCTTAGCTACGATCACAAACGAAGATTTTGCACCTGAACCGGCGGTAATCTCAACCTTTAATGGTTGGCTTAAATCCATAACAGAACCCAATGCAGGATATAATTTAGCATCAGCCGGAATAGTAGATCGCAATATGATCTTTTTCAGGTCAATTTCATTATCCGAATCCACCGGATAGTAGTATGGGATATCAAAATATACAGTATCCTTATTTGGACTGTACCTGGCATCAAACAGGCGATCGCCTCCCTTGCCGTCAATGGTTGCATAGATGTCGGACAGATCACTTGCCTGGCTACGCATGATAGGATCTGCCTTCTTGCAGGAACTAAGCATGCCGCCTGCAATAGCAATGTATATAATAAAAGAAAGGAATCTTTTCATGATTGTATTTAATTGATTGGTGATACAACTTACCATCCCTTGATTTGTGTGATGGCATTGTTTCTTTGAATTTCAGTCTCAGGAATAGGGATATAATACAAAGCAGGGGTAAACTGGCGGTTGGTGTTATCTGCATTCACCACCTCGTATTTTACAGTTGTCCCAGACTGTGAAATCTTATGGCCTGTAAAACGGACATTGTTCAATACAATATGCGCTTTACGCCAACGGCGCAAATCCCAGTAGCGGTGTCCTTCAAATGCCAGTTCTACTTTACGCTCATGTTCTATAGCTGCTATCATTTGTGCAGATGTTTGGGCAGATGTATTAGGCAATCCGCGTTTGTTTCTTAGCTTGTTCAGCGATTGCTGTGCTCCGGCAATATCACCCAATTTTGTTTTTGCCTCTGCATGAATCAACAGCACTTCTGCATAACGCAATTCAATCCAAGATTGAGTGCTTTTATCTACCACAAAATTGGTATTGGCGGGGTCCAGTATTTTTTTGATGTAATAGCCTGTTACTGTTTTTCTAGGTTCAGTGGTGCTTGCATATTGGACAAACCCCTCAACTGTATTTTCCGGCTTTGTATTAATGGTACGTCCCTTCCAGGATGCACCGTTATATAAGACGGTAGCATAAAACCGAGGTTCACGGTTGCTATAAGGATTTGCTGCCATTGTAGCGTTTTGCCAGGAGAACTTTGTACCGTCATTCATTTCAAATTCATCTACCAGTTCTGCAGTGGGTACACCATAAACCAATCCTTGCCCGGGTATATCACCGGCAGGCGCAAAACCAAGATCAAAATTGTGTGTCAATTGCGGACGTACGAAATCAATTTTGAATACAGCTTCTTTTGTAGCCTTATTAGTAAATAGGGATGCAAAATCTGATTCCAGATCATACAATCCTTCATTGGCCAATTTCACTACTTCTTCTGCTGCGCTGGCTGCATTTTGGTAATAGCTTGCAGCTTTTTCTTCTGGAACACCAGTTAATGGATCCTGGTTAAATTGCTTCTTATCATAATCAGCAATAGAAGCGGCATACAGCCAGGTGCGGGCCAACATTCCGTACGCAGCGCCTTTTGTAGCCCTTCCTTCTTTGCCGATTCCCCATTGTTTGGGAAGATTTTCTGCAGCAAAAGCAAAATCATTGGCTATGAAATTCCAGCAATCATCTTCACTGGAGCGTGGATTATCTTTATTGGTAGTCAATTGATCAAGAAGAACAACACTGCCATGCAATTTGGTCAACCAGAAATAAACATACCCTCTTACAAAACGGGCTTCTGCCTGGTATTGTTTCTTGGTTCCTTCATCTATTTGTGCATACTTCTCAATACCATCCAGGAACTCATTAATCCGGCGGATGCGGTTGTAACCTGAAATCCAATAGTTTAACTGTGGACCAGCAGCATTTACCCTTGTTGCATCCATTGCCAGGATATTCACCGTGCCATTGCCGGCCACGGTAGATGTATACTTCATGATATCGGTCAACGCATCCGTTGCATTATCATAACCTATGGGAAAAGTTCCAAACTTGAAGGTATTGAACTCATTGTACATACCAAAGATGTACAACTCCATATTGGCTGGATTATTCCATACAGCAACATCTGTATATCTATTGGTTGGCTCAATGTCAATTTTACAACCCTGCGTTGCCGCAACAATACCAGCCAGTAAAAACGATTTTTTTATAAGAGAGATAATATTAGTCATTGTAGAATAGTTTTAGAATGTAATGTTTACGCCTCCGGATAAAATGCGCTGCTGCGGATAAAACCCGTTGTTTACATTCGGCATTTCAGGATCTAAGTATTTGAGCTTATCCCAAGTGAATAAGTTGAAGCCCGACACATAAAATCGGCACTGTTCAATTTTAGACTTCAACAACCGGGAAGGCAGGCGGAAGCCCAACTGAACTGATTTCAGGCGCAAATAGGAACCATCCACGATCCAGCCAGAATTAGCATGAGCATTATGGGAAGAAAGTGGTGCCTTATAGGCAGTAAGCCTAGGATAACGCGCATTGGGGTTATCTGGTGTCCAGGAGTTTTCTACGAGGAAATAAGGCGAGTTGCCATATCCGTAAAAAGTTTTTGTAAAAGGCGTATTATCATCAATGCCATAAGTGCCGCTTGAACCTTCATAGGTGCCGGCCAAGGTTACTTCACATAGAGCAGCGCCCTGGAACAAAGCAGAAAAATCAAACAAGCCATAATCCAGATTAAGGTTGAGACCATACATGATTTCAGGAAGATTGCTGCGGCCAACAAAGGTCATGTCGTCGGTACGGGTTAAACGTCCATCGCCATTCAGGTCTTTGTATTTGAAGAAGCCAGGAGCAACTATACCACTGCTGGGTGATACAGCATTCTTCGTTTCTTCCCAGCTTTGATAAATACCATCCACTACAAACCCCATTTTTTCACCGATACTTCTACCTGTTACACGTTGCCAGTAAGGCAGGTTGGGATTTTCATCCTTTCTGATAATTTTATTTTTTGCCCAATTGAAATTACCAGTCACAGAATATTGCAGTTTACCAACATTGTTACGATGCCTGATCTGAAGGTCAAATCCTCTGTTATCAACAATGCCATAGTTGACATTAGAGGGAAAAAAACCACCTACAGTTGGAGGGTACAAACCGCTCACATTATCAAGGATATCAGTAGTTACTTTATAAAACCATTCAAAGTCGATGCCCAACAATCCATTTTTGAAAACTGACTCAAATCCAACGTTTGTTAGTGTTGAAGTTTCCCAGGTAAGTTTTGTATTTGGCGGCGCAGAGGTGTACAATGCTGCTCTTGGCGATCCTCCAATCACGACAACAGGGCTGGTGGTTAACGCAAAAGTTTGCAGGTATTGAAATGAACCTTCCGGCATCTGGTCATTACCCAATCTACCTACAGAACCTTTCAGCTTCAAGTAATTGATGGTATTGCTTGCATTGTCAAAAAAGGCTTCTTTGCTGATTACCCAACCTAAAGCGACTGCCGGGAAAAGCTGCCATCTGTTTTCTTCAGGAAAGTTGACAGAAGCATCATAACGTGTTGCCAATTCAAAAAGGTACTTGTCTTTATAACCATAGTTTACACGGCCAACATAACCTGCGCGCGCATCAACACCACTGGAACCAGTTGGCGTAATCCAATCTTTAGGATCGCTACTGCCATAACTGATCTCATGCAAATCTGTTAAAGGGAAATTGCTGGCACCTGTTGAGAACACATTGTTGTTAGATCGTGACCATTCATACAACAATAAACCGGTAACAGCATGATCTCCAAATTTTCCATTATAGCTAATACTTGGTTGAAACACTTTTCTGTTAAACTGGCTGTAAGACTGGCGCAACGTAGTCCTGGTAATGCCGGGTAAAGTATTGATTACTGTATAATCACCACTAACCTGGTCTCTGGCACGGCCCATCAATGTATAAGGCGTCAGCCAGCTTTTATTTTCGGTAGCTGTTTTGTCATAAGCTGTCAATAATTTCAGATCCAAACCTTTCACCCAAGGCACATGCACATTAAAAGTAAGTGTGGACTGGAATATATTGGACTCTGACCGTTGATAACCAGATTGCTCCACAGAGGCAATTGGATTCACCCAGCCCGCATTGGCGTTATAGGCCGTAGGCAAACCATTGGGCGCATACATGGGCTGGTTGGGTAGCATACGCACTGCTTGATAAAATGGATTCAGATAAGCCGTATTATCAGGAGAAATTCCAGGCGTATGGGTTCTCTGCTGACGGGCGCCAAGATCAAGAGATACGGATAAAACTTTATTCAATTCCGCATCCAGGTTGGTGCGCATATTATACCGCTTGAAGCCAGTATTTTCCACTACCCCGTCCTGGTCCAGATACCCAAGTGTTGTAAAATATTTCACCTTGTCCGTGCCACCTCTAACACTAACGTTGTGGTGTTGCGAAAGGCTATTCTTTCCAGCCAACTTGCCAACCCAATCGGTATTTCCTAACAGCGGATTGGTATTGGTTCCATTGCGAACGGCATCGATCTGATCTTTTGTGTATACATAAGCAACAGGGTCGCTATTCGTATGCATCAAATAATCATTATCCATGTCTGTTCCTTTATTGTACCACTCCATATAATCAGGACCGTTCAAAAACTTCGGGAATCGCGTATTGGAATTCACCATTACAGAACCATCGTAACTGATGGAAGGCTTTTTGTTCAAACCCCGCTTTGTAGTTACAAGGATAACACCGTTTGCTGCCTGCAAACCATACACTGCAGTAGATACGGCATCTTTTAATAAAGTAATACTTTCTATTTCATTAGGATCGAAGTTGCTGAAAGAAGAGCGCTGCACGCCATCAACAATAATTACAGGTCCCTGGTTGGAACCATAAGTACCAACACCTCTTATTCGGAGCGCGGCATCATCGGCACCCGGACGGCCAGACTGTTGTAAAGTGGTCAAACCTGGCAAACGGCCCGCTAACGCATTGGTTACGTTCATGGCAGGCGCACGTCTTAATTGATCGCCGCTGATCTGTGTAACAGACCCGATCACATTCGATTTCTTCTGCTTGCCAAACGCTACCACCATTACTTCATCCAGGTCTTTCAAGTTTTGCTGCAATACTACAGTCACTGGTTTGCCGGCATTTGCAACTACCGTTTGTGAAGCGTAGCCGGTCATACTAATCGTAAGTGTTACGGCATCGGCATTCGCCTGGAGGCTGAACGAGCCGTCAACACCTGCCTGTGTGGCTTGTGAACTGTTTTTTACCTGTATGGTTGCACCGGGCAGAGGTGCACCATTGTTGTCTTTTACGAAACCCGTAATGGTTTTCGTTTGCGCCATTGCGATACCCTGGTGAATGACAATCACCAGCAAAAGCATGAGCCAGCGCCTGGCTTCCAAAAAATACTTCGATTGATTCATAATCAGTGCTATTGGTTTATGCTTGGGGTTAAGAAAAATTTATGTGGATCGTATTCGACTATTGTTGCGATCAGAAAGATTTATATAATTGGGTGGGAACAATACACTACTCAAGAACACTACTCAAGATTTCCTTCAATGTCTACTTCCCTTTCAAATGGTTTCAAATATTCATCCAACAACAATGCAACGGCTCTTCTGCTTAATAATTTCTTACCATTCATTTCCAATTCGGTCACACCTTTCATTAATAAAAAATGGTGTATATCAGTTGTTGGAATATTTTTGTCGATCACTTTCAGAATTCCGGCAAAAGCAACCACATCAATCATTTCACCGGATGCGTCTCGATAATAGGCAAGTTTATTTTCATACTGCTTCAGTCCCTGAACCAGATCATACTGGCTGATGGGGAATTCAGGATAAAACCATGTTTGATTCGCCCATTTGTAGGGCACTCCAAAACCTTTTAAAATTCCTGTCGCCCCGATCTTTTGAATAGTGAGAAAATCTGGATCATCAGGCTTCACATCAATAAACGGCATCACATAAGCCTTTGCATTTAGTAATGCCTGCTGAACTGTTCTCACACTTAACTCAGAAGGGTTTTTATTATTTTTTATGCATAGTGCAGCCATAACACCTGCTGCCTGTCCTAATTGTAACACAACCGGCTGCAAACGGGTAGCACCATTTACAATATTTGTAACACTGATACTTTTCTCTGCCACCAGTAATCCATCCACACCCTGGGGGATCAGGCAACCCATAGGAACATTGTAAGAAGGAACCCTGATTTTTACAAAATCGATCT
>CBKWHA010000080.1:0-21115 GCA_966674115.1 uncultured Chitinophagaceae bacterium | reverse complement strand
GTCTTCACCAAAAGCAGACACGTCATAGTATTGTCCATCAAGGATCACCCCAGGTTTTACCTGAGTCCCCTCATACCATCTGATTAATTTCATGAGTTTATCTTATTGTATTTATCGTGTTTCCAATTGAATAATCGTATCCATTTCATTTTGTAGCGGTTCACCAAGGTAAATGAATACACCTTCAGGCTGCTGTTTGTATTTCAGCACCTTTTGGTTATTCAATATCAATGCCCTGGTGACTTTCTGCGTTAAACCAGGAATAAAAATATAGGGTTGTGCAACGTTGTTTAGTACATGGACATATAAACGCTTCTCTTTTGCTGTCACTACGCCCCATGGCTGTGGCGCCACTACAGATCCCCTGGTGCCATAAATAGTTTCACCATACTGCTGCAACCAATTGCCCACAGCCAGTAGGGTATCGGTAAATTCAGGTTGTATGGCTCCATTAGGCATGGGACCTACATTCAGTAAAAAGTTGGCATTGCGGCCTGCTGCATTCACCAGATAATGAATGATCTGTTTTACAGATTTATAGTTTCTATCGTTGATATGAAAGCCCCAACTGTTGTTGATAGTCTCGCAGGTTTCCAGCGGTAAAGCACCAATTTTGGCATGGCCGCTAAAGCCGGTTTTGTTTTCACCAGGCAAGTCCTTTTCGAACATCTGAAAGTCTTCGCCATTAAAAGGTGCCAGGTGGTGGTTGTTGCCAATCAATATTTTAGGATTGAGCTGATGGATCAAGGCATAGATCTCATCATAGTGCCAGTTGGCAGTGGGCCGTTCCCAGTGACCGTCAAACCAGATGCCGCTCACGTTTGGATAGCGGGTGATCAGCTCCGTGAGTTGCTTTTTCATAAAAGCAATGTAACTGTTCCAATCGGTGTTTTCTGGTGCCCCGTTGACGATGGGTTTTCCAAAGCCATAATCCGCACGGCCCCAATCCAGCAGGGAATAGTAGAAATGAAGACCAATACCTTCTTTCTGGCACTCCTGCGCCAGCTCCATTAAGGGATCTTTTTTGTAAGGGGTAGCTGTTACAATGTTGTAAGGAGAGGCTTCGGTTTGAAACATGCTGAAGCCGTCGTGGTGGCGGGAGGTGATGGTGATGTATTTCATGCCGGCACTCTTTGCCAACTGCACCCATTGCTTTGCATTAAACTGCTGAGGGTTGAAAAAATCGGCCAGGCGCTTATAATTGTCGTAAGGAATTTTGCGCTGGTGCATTATCCATTCCCCATCTCCCAGGATGCTGTAAATGCCCCAGTGGATAAATAGTCCAAACTTTTCATCCTGGAACTTTTCCCTTGCCGCCAGGTTTTCGGCAGGTGGCGCGTAGGCCGGAAGCGGAAAAGGATAGTTTTGGGCATTTGCTGTCATAAGTATCATGAAATACCAAAAAGAAAAAAGCAGTTTCCTCATTCCTTGTGTTTTAGCTATTAAGTTTATTAGTTATTGAGTTTAATAAAGCCGCCATCGATAGGATAATCACAGCCAGTGATGAAGGAAGCCTCCTCGGAACACAGGTACAGGATGAGGGCGGCGATCTCATCGGGCGTGGCCATACGTCCAATGGGCTGGGTTTTGGAGAGCTTCTCGAACATCTCATCTTCTCTTCCGGGATAATTCTTTTTCAAAAACCCATCCACAAAGGGGGTATGCACCCGGGCCGGCGAGATGCAGTTGCAGCGGATGCCTTCATTGATATAATCCCTGGCTACAGACAGGGTCATGGCCGCTACCGCACCCTTGCTCATAGAGTAGGCAAAGCGTTCCGGGATGCCCACACTGCTGGCAATGGAGGCCAGGTTGACGATCACCCCACCTCCTTTTTGTTTCATGATGGGTAGTACGGCGTGCAGGCAGTTGTAGACGCCTTTGACATTGACCAGGAAGACGCGATCAAAGTCTACCTCAGAGGTGGTGATGCAAGTACCAATGTGGGAGATGCCGGCACTGTTGACCAGGATGTCTATAGGGCCAATAGCTTCAAAAATGGCTTTGACTGCAGCTTGTTTGGTGACATCAGACACTTGTGTTTGGGCTTGTCCGCCAGTGGCGCGGATTTCTTCTTCGGTGGCTTTAAGGGAGTCTTCATTCAAATCCAGGGCGTGGACCACTGCCCCCTGGCGGGCAAATAAAAGGGCTACGGCCTTGCCAATGCCACTGCCGGCTCCCGTGATCACTGCTGTTTTATTTTTCAGATGGAACATGGCTGCTTGTGGTTTGAATCTTTCAAAATTATTTGTAATCATGACAGTTCGTACTTTTTTGATAAAAAAACTGTTGATTAGGGGGATGAGAGATCAGTTATGGGTTATGGGTTATAGGGGTGGTAAAGGATAGGCGTTTTGAGGTGATATTAAATAATAGAGCCCCGGAATTCGGGGCTCTATTACTAATTAAGGTATTTGCAAATTTTTTTATTCTTCGCTTGTGCCAGTTAAATCAAAGGCCAAGGAAAAGCGCAATGTATTGGCCAGCGGGTTCTGATTTACTCCGGAACCAGTTGGTACGAGGTAAGAGAAATTCAGGTTAAAAACATTGTAACGCAGGCCTACGCCGGCAGTTACATAGCGGCGGTTTCCTTTGTTTACGTTTTCATGGAAATAACCTGCACGAAGGGCAAACTGGTTGTTATACCAATATTCGCCTCCCAGAGAAATCTGGAATTCTTTTAATTCTTCCTTAAAGCCATCAGGTGCATCTCCAAACGAGCTGAACCAACTGCTTACAACGCTTTTTCTGCGGTAGTTTTCATAATCCTCCTGGGTTGCATTCGAACCGGGGGGCGTAGGTACCAATAGTTTGTTCAGGTCTAATCCGAAACTAATCTGATTGCTTTCATCAAATACTTTAGTATAGTTGGTGCCAATGCCAAAGTTGGCGGGAATAAAATCTTTTTGATCTGCATTATTGGTGTAGCCAATTTTAGAGCCCAGATTGGAAACGGCTGTACCAAAAGACCAACCCTCCCCAACTTCATTTTGTGTATTCACATAGAGACCCAGATCGGCAGCAACAGCATTGCCGGCTTTATAAGTTGAACCACCGGAAACTGCACCTGAAACCAGGTCGGAGTTGATATATTTAACGCCAATACCAACACCTACCATATCTGAAAGCTTTCTGGAATAACCTACGTCAATACCAAATTCACGAGGGCGGCCTTCGCCGTTCAATTCACCGGACATACCTGTGAACTGGATATTGCCTAAACTGAAATAGCGGATAGAACCAGAAATGGCCTGCAGTTCATCTAACTTATAAAATCCAGAGGCTGCAGCTAAATATACGTCGTTTACAATGCTTTTGAGCCAAGGTGTATATGAAACGTTAATACCGCTGCTGGAGGTGTTGAAAGGAACCTTGCCTATATTAAAAAAAGATGAACTGGCATCGGGGTTTGTAGCTATTCCCAGGTCGCCCATACCACCGGCCCGGGCATCCGGAGAAATGCGTAAAAAGGGAACCGCAGTCGTTACAATATTAATATTTCTGTCTTGTGCAAAGAGCGATGGAGCAGCCGCAATGAAAAGAAAAAATGCAGTCGCGATCTTCAGAGCAAATGGCTTCATGATAAAATTTAAGATTGTGTGCGAAAATATTGTGTTTTGGTTTATATGGACAGGTTTTTTGAATCAGTTCCCCCTTGAAACGAATTTCATTTGCTTTTATTGCAAAAAGGTTAAAACAAGCTGATAAGTGTTTTTCTTATATTACCTTTTCATCAAATAACTAATAAACACATTATTTTCGCAACTGTGCCTTATTTTTCAGAAACGGATCACAATAATTCATTTTCACCGTCGTTTTAGTAATTCGAAAACTGTATGAGGCACAACCAATTTAATCGTGTCCCATAGAAAGACAAATTTTTTTAACATGCAAGTGAAAAATTTTTTAATCCTCTTATCCTCGGCTGTTCTTCTGGCATCTTGTAAGAACGGTGGCCTTTTTGCCAAAAAGAAAGAGAAATCAGAAGTTACCGGCTGGAACTACAATGACAAGAACCAGGGTGGCTTCCAGGTGGCTAAATCAAGAGATCAGGCTACTGGGCCAGGTTTGGTATTTGTGCAGGGCGGTACCTTTACTATGGGACAGACTGAGGAAGATGTAATGGGTGACTGGAACAATATTCCACGCCGTGTTACAGTACCTTCTTTCTATATTGACCGTACCGAAGTTGCCAACGTGCACTACAGAGAATATATTCACTGGCTTACCAGGGTTTTTGATCCTGAAGCAGACGAAAACAATAGAAACATCATCAATGCCGCTTTGCCTGATACATTGGTTTGGCGTAGCGAGTTAAGCTATAACGAGCCCCTGGTGGAATACTATTTCCGTCACCCGGGCTTTAACGACTATCCAGTGGTTGGTGTATCCTGGAGGCAAGCCTACGATTTCTGTCTTTGGCGGAGCGATCGCGTGAACGAGGGCATCCTGATGGATAAAGGCTTTGTAGCACCTCAAAGCGTACAAGGTCAGCAACAGGAAAACAACTTTACTACAAAATCTTACCTTTTAGGTTTATACCAGGCACAACCAGGCAAGGGCGCCCGTTCCAAAAAGAACCCTTTAAAAACACCACAGGGTACTCCACGTACCAATGTAACTTTTGAAGATGGTATTTTGCAGCCTGATTATCGCTTGCCTTTCGAAGCCGAGTGGGAGTATGCTGCTTATGGATATATTAATAATAACCCCCGTCCTTCTCTTAAAGAAGGCAAACGCGGTGAAGAGTTGATCACGCACAAACAGGTATTCCCCTGGTCGCATAATCCTAATGGCCTGCGTGATACCAAACACGGAAGCTGGCAAGGACAGTTCCTGGCCAACTTTAAAAGAGGTTCTGGTGATAACGCCGGTGTGGCTGGTGGTTTAAACGACCGGGCCATTTATACGGCTCCTGTGAAGTCTTTCTATCCTAATGGCTTTGGTGTATATAATATGGCCGGTAACGTGAGCGAGTGGGTATATGATGTATACCGTCCGCTGACCAACCTGGATGCAGATGATGTTGCCCCTGTACGTGGTAACAAATTCATGAAATTGTACAAAAACGAAAGCGGAGAAGCTGAAATAGATAGCACAGGCCGCGTGAAAATGGTGGAAGTAACCGACGAGGAAAGCCGTAAGCGCCGCAACTACCAACGTGGTAACGTGATCAACTTCCTGGATGGTGATAGCTTATCTATGGCGTCATATGGGTACGGACAAACAACTTTGGTAAGTGATAAGTCGAGAGTGTACAAAGGAGGCAGCTGGAACGACCGTGCTTACTGGCTGAGCCCAGGTGCCCGCCGCTACATGGAAGAAGATCAGGCCAGCAGTACCGTAGGTTTCCGCTGTGCTATGGACCGTATGGGTAGCCCTGAAGGTAATAAGAGAAAAACCGGTAATTTCTGGAAAACCAGAAGGCAAAAAAGATAAAAAGCAGAACATTATAGCAAGAGCCCTCCTGAACGGAGGGCTTTTTATTGCTGTATTATTGGCTGCCCAGTTTTTTGATAATATTTTTTACTGCTTTTTCAACATCCTTTGTAGCCATTTTCTGATTATCCATTTGTTCAGTTGTCCATCCCTGCCATACCACCTTATCTGTTTTTGTATCTGTCATAGTAAGCGTAAGTGTGCCTTCCCGGACAGGTACATCGTAGGTATCATATCCGACAAATTGAGAAGGATAGTAAACTGTAGCCCAACGACGGAGGAATGGGTTAAAATAAACCCTGGTGAAAGGTTGTGTGTAAACCGGTTGGGATTGAGTTGTAGTTGTACGTTCCACCAGTATATCATAACTTAACAGAACATCAGGATTTGTTGTGCTTTCCTTCCAGCCTTGTTTTTCCAGTTCTTCTTTGGCAGTATTGTGAACAGCCTCCTCTGCAAAGGCAGTAACATTCTTTGCGTCATCTTTGTTGTTTTTCATATCCACCCATGCATAGGTCTTGAATTTTGCCAAATTAACAGATTCGGATTGCTCTGTATAAACAGGACTTGCACAACCCATCAAAAGTGTAGCTGCAACTACAACAAACGACAGATTATTTTTCATTTTTTCTCCTATTTTAAGAACAAAAGGTTCAAAAAGTGTGCAGTGTTTTAATGACGAGTTATTCGTCGTTTGTATCATTACATTTGCCTAATGAATATAGAAGACCTTTATTCCATCTACCTTAAACATCCATCCATACAGACTGACACCCGGAAGCTACAGCAGGGTGATCTATTCTTTGCACTCAAAGGGCCAAACTTTAATGGCAACCAGTTTGCCGGGCAAGCCATTGAAAACGGCGCAGCCTTTGCCATTATTGATGAAGAAGCTTTTCAGGTACCCGGCAGGACCATACTGGTACCTGATGTTTTAGCATCATTGCAGCAGTTGGCTAAACACCACCGGCAGCAGCTCTCCATTCCATTTATAGCCATTACAGGGAGTAATGGAAAAACGACCACTAAGGAGTTGATACATGCCGTGCTTTCCAGTACCTATACAACCTATACTACAGAAGGTAACTTAAATAATCATATCGGTGTTCCGCTCACGATCTTGAAGATCCGGCAGGATGCTGAAATGGCCATTATTGAAATGGGGGCCAACCACCTTGGTGAAATAGCTTTTTATTGCACTATAGCTCAACCCACACATGGGTTGATCACCAATTGCGGCAAGGCACACCTGGAAGGCTTTGGCAGTGAAGAAGGGGTTCGCAAAGGCAAAGGAGAGCTATTCGATTTCTTAAGAGCCCATAACGGCGCTGCATTCGTGATGTGGGATTATACATACCTGCAAAGGATGAGTGAAGGCATCCCTCATGTTATTAAATATGGAACAGAAGGTGGTGATGTGACGGGTGCTATACTGGAAAGTGATCCTTTCCTGGCCGTTCAGTTCCACAAAGGGTTTTCAGGCAAGATACAGACCCAACTCGTAGGCAGCTATAACTTGCCCAATGTGTTGGCTGCGGTGGCTGTAGGCCAATTTTTTAAGGTTACAGAGGAAAAAATCAGGCAATCTATTGAGGGGTACGCTCCTTCCAACAGCCGTTCTCAACTGATGCATAAAGGAACCAACAAGATCATACTGGATGCTTATAACGCCAATCCGAGCAGCATGAAAGCAGCCATTGACAATTTTTCCAAAACAGAAAGTAATGATAAGGTTTTGGTGTTGGGTGCAATGGCTGAGTTGGGGCAGGAGAGTATACAGGAACACCAGTTGCTAATTGATGAGATCCGGAAATATTCCTGGAAAGATGTGATCCTGGTCGGTGGTGATTTTTTAAAATTGAAGCATCCGTACCGGTCATTTACTTCAGCAACAGAAGCCGGACAGTGGCTAAAGGAGCAAAATGTGCAGAATTCGTATTTTTTAATTAAAGGTTCGAGGAGTGCACAGATGGAGAAAGTATTAGAGTATTTATAGTTTTTGGTTTATAGTTTATGGTTGCCTTGACGGTTGTATGAGTGTTCCTAATATGGAATTAAGTTTGTTCTAAAATTCAGCAAACTAACACTATCATGATAGAATTCATAAAACAGCCCTGGCCCTGGTATACTGCAGGGGTCATAATCGGGCTGATAGTACCAGCTTTATTGTTGCTGGGTAATAAGCATTTTGGCATTTCGTCTAACCTGCGTCATATATGTGCGGCTTGTTTTCCAGCCGGCATTCCCTTTTTCAGATACAATTGGAAGAAAGAGATATGGAACTTCTTTTTTGTAGGGGGTATTATAATCGGAGCTTTCATTGCGAGCCGGTTTTTACAAAACGACCAGCCTATAAGGGTAGCTCCCCAACTGGTGGAGGAGCTGAAATCCTACGGAGTGCAGGACTATAATCATTTATTGCCGGCAGACCTGTTCAGTTTTGAAAATTTGCTGACATGGAAAGGGTTTATGCTCATTATTGTTGGAGGTTTTTTGGTTGGGTTTGGTACCCGCTATGCAGGAGGCTGTACCTCCGGCCACTCCATAATGGGGTTATCTAACCTGCAATTGCCTTCTCTCGTGGCAACGATCTGTTTTATGGCAGGCGGTTTTATCATGGCCAATATTTTTCTTCCTCTGATCTTAAAATAATATCTATGGCCTTAGCTGAAAAAAACAGAACCATTGAGGTGCAAGATCTGAATACAGATTTTGAAGTGAGATCGCTGGATACCATTTGTATCAATGAATCTCAATTAGAGCACAAATGGTGGCATAACCTGAAATATACTGCTATGGGCATTGTATTTGGGGTTGTATTAATTAAAGCCGAAATAATTTCATGGTTGCGTATCCAGGAAATGTTCCGTTTGCAATCGTTTCATATGTATGGAGTCATAGGTACTGCTGTTATAGTAGGGATGATATCTGTATGGTTGATTAAAAAGTTTAATGTTAAAACCATTTATGGTGAGCCCATTGAATTCCATAACAAAAAGTTTACTAAGGGACAGATATACGGCGGCCTGCTTTTTGGTTTTGGATGGGCATTGACTGGCGCTTGTCCGGGACCGTTATTTGCACAAATTGGCAGCGGTGCCCTGGTGGTAATTGTAACATTGCTCAGTGCCATAGCAGGCACATGGGTCTATGGATATTTCAGGGAGCGATTGCCTTGAAACTTCCCTTATTAAATTTCCATACCTTTCGTCACTTTATATTATGGAACAACAAAAAAAATATAGTCGCGGATATTTAGCTTCAGTTATAGGGTGCTATTGCCCCAGGTGCAGGCAGGGGAAATTGTTTAAAAACCCTGTATCTGTAGGACTCAAGAAGAACATGGAGATGCACGAAAGGTGCCCTGTATGCGGTCAGCGCACAGAAATCGAGGTGGGTTTTTATTATGGAACCGGTTATGTTAGTTATGCTCTGGCGCTGGTATTAAGTGGTGTTACTTTTGTAGCCTGGTGGCTGTTTATCGGTTTTTCATTTAATGACAACCGGTTTTTATGGTGGCTTATTATTAATGCTGTGATACTCATTGCATCTCAACCTTGGATGATGCGGCTTTCCCGAAGCCTTTGGATCTCGTGGTTTGTACATTACGATCCCAACTGGAAAGAAAGTGAACCTGAGAACTACGAAAGGATCGTGGAGGAGCAGATGAATAACTGGTGATAAGTAGTTAAGCCTGCATAGCATATGACAAAAATCATCTTTTCGTCTGCATTTGGTAAGCTTTTACTAATCTTCTGGTTTTCAAATTTGCTTCATTATAACGTAAAGAAAACGAAGAAGAAAAATGAAGACGAAAACCTTTCTGCTTGCCACGATTTTACTTATTTCATCCACAATTTGGGCTACGCCTACACCTGAAGAAGGAAAGACAATCTTCAGCACCCGTTGTGCTGGTTGCCATAATGTAAATAAGGTACTTACAGGTCCGGCCCTGGCTGGTGTAGATCAGAGGCGTTCCACAGAATGGATTATAAACTTTGTTCATTCATCGCAAAGCATGGTGAAGAAAGGTGATAAAGATGCAGTTGCTTTATTTGAGCAATTCAACCGCATACCTATGCCAGACCATCCAGACCTTACCGATGATCATATAAAGAGTATCATTGAATATATTAAAAACGAAAGCGGGGGAGCTGCAAAACAGGCAGTGGCCGTAACCAAAACTGAAACTGAAAAAACTTCCCTATCCCTTACATCCATTTTGACCCCCGGCTTTATTTTGACCTTTACGGGGCTGATAGCACTACTGATTACAACCATTCTCTTTGCTGTGCGCGTAAAGGCGCTTGAGCGGGAGCTAAAAAAATAGTTTAAAATTATACAGATAATACTTATTGCTTTATCGTTGGTTTTCGTTTCAATGGCGGCGCCCCTTTCCAGGGGTGCTTTTTTTTATGCGCCAATACTTCCCTGTTTATCTTTGTTCCATGCGTATTGATATTATTACTGTGTTGCCCGAGTTGCTGGAAAGTCCGCTTTCCCATTCTATCATGAAAAGGGCGCAGAATAAAGGTTTGTTGGAAGTGCATTTACATCATTTGCGCCAGTGGGCTGTAAATGAATACGGACAGGTTGATGATTATCAGTATGGGGGTGGGGCCGGTATGGTCATGATGTGTGAGCCTCTTGCCAATGCCATTGAGCAGTTGCAAAAAGAAAGAACGTACAATGAAGTAATTTACCTTACACCAGATGGTGAGCGGTTGGATCAAAAGATAGCCAATCAACTCTCGCTGCAGGAAAACCTGTTACTTATTTGTGGTCATTACAAAGGCATAGACGAACGCATAAGAGAACATTTTATTACCAAGGAAATTTCCATTGGTGATTATGTACTTAGTGGCGGCGAATTGGCCGCTGCTGTGTTGGTGGATACTGTAGGCCGTCTCATTCCCGGTGTGTTGAATGATGAAACTTCGGCTTTGTTTGATTCATTTCAGGATGAGCTATTGGCTCCGCCTGTGTATACACGGCCAGCAGATTTTCGTGGCTGGAAAGTACCGGATATCCTATTGAGCGGAGATTTGAAAAAAGTGGAAGAATGGCGTTATGAGCAGGCGTTAAAAAGAACTGAAGAAAGAAGGCCTGACCTTTTGAAGTAAATAATTCATTACAAAAGAGCATCCTGTAGAAACAGGATGCGGTTGATTAGGACATTGCTTTCCATTGTTATGGAGAGCTGATGTAAAAAGTTTTGGAAAAAAAATTGCCCCGCTAAGAATAGCAGGGCTTCACCCTTAACCATACGAAACCAAGTCGTTTATAAAGAAGCTTTTAGAAAGCTTTTTGTTTTGATTTGATGATGTAAAACTAATATGAACCGGGGCACTTACAATTCCTGTTTCGATGAAAGCCAACGTTTTATCGGCGAAGTATGGATAACCACGGATTTGTTGGACTCGATTAGATACGTTGTGGTGTAGTGGCTGTTGAGAGCAGGGAACAAAGATTACATATTTCGCAAAAGTGTATGCACTTCTTTTATAGCTTCATTAGTTACTTGTTTGACATGGATGAAGTTGTCAACAATACCTTCAAGATTCGCTGCCAATGCTGATTTTTCTATTCGTTCCAGGTGTGGATGTAACTCGCCAGCAAGCCCAACGTAGCCTACAGTAGATTTGAGGCTATGTGCAATCTTCTTCGTATTCAAAAAATCCCCAGACTTAATAGCTTGTTCCAATTGTTCAATTTCCATAGGAGCCTGCACTGTAATTTGCTGCAGCATTTGCTTTTCAAATTCCGTGTCATTTCCGGACAACTCATGAAGATATAACAGGTCAACATATTTCAGATCAGCGTCGCTGCCCTTGGTCGCTTCGTCTTTTCGGTTGCTGTTGTCTTCGTTGTTAGGTTCTCCATCCTGGAATTGAGTTTGTTGAGTTATCATATTCAGTAACGTATTTCGTTAAGGGATAAGGCTTGTATTTTATACTCAAGTTCTATGCTAAAAACGAAAGCTTCCGGCATGCCTATTTAGGGTTACCTGGAATTATTAACCTGAAAAATATGAAAAAAATCAGCCTTTTCTCAAACTTGGTTATAAAAGATTGAGTTTCTTATTTAATGAAGCTTTATAAGTTTCGGCAACGGGGATGCTGGATTTGCCTATACTGATGACACCTTCCTGAATAAAATCTATTTTACTCAATGCCACGATATAGCTGCGGTGTACGCGTATAAATTTATTAGCCGGAAGCTTTTCTTCAATGGACTTCAAAGTGGAATGGAGTACATGAAATTTTTGAGCGGTATGTACTTTAACGTAGTCTCCCATAGCTTCAAGAAAAAGAATCTCATCAACATTCAATTTTTTAAGAATTCCGTTGTCCTTAACGAATACGAACTCTTTTTCCTCAAATTTTACCTCTTGTTTATTGCTTTCCATTACTTCCCTTGCACGACCTACAGCCTGCAAAAACCGCGGGAGGGAAACAGGTTTCAACAGGTAGTCGACTACGTTCAATTCAAAGGCTTCTATAGCATAATCAGTCTTGGCGGTAGTGAATATAATCAACGGCTTTTTAATGCCTAACTGCTTAGTTAATTCAATACCAGTTATGCCTGGCATTTCTATATCCAGGAAAAGTAATTGAATGTTTTCGGTCTTTAAAAAGTTAAAAGCTTCAATGGCACTGCTACACTCTCCTACAAGGTTCAACCATTGAACCTGGCTTACGAGCTGCTTCATAGCCATGCGAGCCACTTCATTATCATCAACTATCAGGCAATTCATGGTAAAAGGTTGATTACAAATATATATAACCATGGATTAACAGTGATAAAAAACTACGAGTTTGTAGTTTAAAGTCCAAAGGTTTAGGTTTGCTAAATCAAACTGAAGCTTAAAAAAGCGCCAAAAGAAATTTTTTATGACGATTACCGGCAACCTGGTAGATATTTTATATAAAAGAATATATCCGGCTGAACTTATCATAGAGAATGGTCTCATAAAATCCATAACACCAACCCCTGAGCTCAAGACCCCGCACTATATACTTCCGGGCTTTATTGATGCTCATGTGCATATTGAAAGCTCAATGCTGATACCATCTGAGTTTGCACGGCTGGCTGTGGTGCACGGAACGGTGGCTACTGTTAGTGATCCGCACGAAATTGCCAATGTATGTGGTATGGCGGGTGTTGAATTTATGATCAATGATGGGGCCAGGGTACCTTTCAAGTTCTATTTTGGTGCTCCTTCCTGTGTTCCAGCCACAATGTTTGAAACTGCCGGGGCTACAATTGGCGTGCAAGATGTTGAAGAGCTGATGAGCCGCAAAGAGATCAAATACCTGAGTGAAATGATGAATTTTCCAGGCGTATTAAATGGCGATAAAGAGGTAATGGAGAAAATTGCAGCCGCTCAGAAATGGAACAAGCCCATTGACGGTCATGCGCCAGGCCTGATGGGGGAAGCTGCCGGCAAGTATTTTAAAACAGGTATTTCTACAGACCATGAGTGTTTTACCAGGCAGGAGGCGGCAGATAAATTAAAGTTTGGAGCAAAGATCCTCATCCGCGAAGGCAGCGCCGCCAAAAACTTTGAAGCACTGATAGACCTGTTGCATGATTATCCAGACCAAATTATGTTCTGTAGTGATGACAAGCACCCTGATAATCTTGTTGTTGGCCATATTAACCAATTATGTGCGCGGGCTGTTGCAAAAGGTATTGATATATTCAAGGTACTCCAGGCTGCTTGTGTGAACCCCGTGCACCATTATAAGCTGGATGTGGGTTTGCTACAGGAAGGTGATGCTGCTGACTTTATTGTGGTAAAAGACCTTCAGCATTTTGAAGTGGTGCAGACCTATATTAATGGAAGGCTGGTGGCAGAAGGAGGGAGCACTTTAATAGGCAATAGGCAATGGGCAATTGGCAATGAGATCAATAGCTTTAACTGCCATCAAAAAATGGCCGATGAATTCGCGATCCAAGCGCCTGCTGCATCCCTTCAGCATTTTGTTCCCGTTATTGGGGCTTTGGATGGTCAATTGATAACGGAGTCACTTTCATTAATGCCGAAACAGGAAGATGGTTTGATTGTAAGTGATGTTGAACAGGATATTTTAAAGATAGCAGTGGTGAACCGTTATTTTGATGCGCCGGTTGCCAAAGCATTGATTAAAGGTTTTGGTTTGAAGCGTGGTGCCATTGCATCTTCCGTGGCACATGACTCGCACAATATTGTAGCTGTAGGAATAGATGATGAAAGCATAGCCCGCGCCGTAAATCTTATTGTTAACAGCAAGGGGGGGGTGAGTTGTGTTGATGGTGCAGAAGAAATGCTTCTGCCGCTACCTGTAGCAGGCCTGATGAGCGCTGAGGACGGCTACAGGGTGGCAGAGCTGTATACTTCAATAGACGCTGCCGCTAAAGCCTTAGGTTCAACGTTGACTTCACCTTTCATGACACTGTCTTTTATGGCACTGTTGGTGATACCGCATTTAAAGCTGAGTGATAAAGGATTGTTTGATGGTGACAGGTTTGAGCTCATTGGTTAATCGTGCCCAATCCAAACAGCGCCGCCAATACTATCGCGTGAAGCCCCGGTTACAGACGAAAGCACGTTGTATTCCTGCCGCCATCTCAATACACCGATTAGTGCCATTACGAGCGCTTCTTTATATTTTATTGTTGAATCATCGGGTACGACAACTTCAATGTCGAATGCCTTCAGTTCCGCAGCAAGCCTGGTTATTAAGAAGTCATTGAAAGCACCACCTCCCGTGATCAATAATTTATTAGATTTTGACTGGGTTGTATGATCGTTGTTTATTGCCTGTTGCCAATTGCCAATTGCCAATTTAATTTGCTGCACAATGTGCTCTACATAGGTCCTCAGGGCATCGGCAATAGGAAGGGCAAATGATTGTATCAAGGGAAGGATGGTGTCGGTGCCAAAGCTGTTTGCCAGTGACTTGGGTGCTGGTTGCATATAGTATTCCTGTTCGTTCAATTTTTGTAACAGACCTTCGTGAACATTTCCGGAAGACGCTATCTCTCCTTTGTTATCATATTCTTTATTGATTGTATTGGCCAATAAGTTCAATACACGGTTCGCCGGGCAAACATCAAAAGCAATACGTTTCCCTGAAATATTGAAAGATATATTTGCAATTCCACCCAGATTCAGAAAATGAGCATAGGAAGGAAACAATAACTTTTCGCCGATAGGCACAATGGGCGCGCCCTGTCCGCCAAGGGCCACATCAAGCGATCTGAGATCGCTAACTACAGGTAAACCTGTTGCTGCAGCAATAGCAGCACCGTCGCCCAACTGGGCTGTCATTTTTTTAGAGGGAAGATGAAAAGTTGTATGTCCGTGTGTAGCAATTAAGGCAACTTTGTAATGCAGGTTATTTTCATCAATGAACTTATTTACCTGTTGTCCGATATAATGTCCATATTCTGTGTGCAGCAGTTGGTAGTCAAATGCATTCAAAGTTGTGGCCGATCTCAGTCTTTCTGTCCATGTATCATCGTAAGCAAAACAGTTGGCTGCTATTATTTCATAACTCCACATGCCACCATTTTCATGCAATTCCGTATAAACAGCATCTAATCCGTCGAGCGAACTGCCGCTCATGAGTCCAATCACTTTATAAACCATAAATAAATATAATTATGTGGTACGTATTTCTAACTTAGCTTTGGCGAAGGTAGAAATTGAAATTTCATGATCCATAATTTAAGTAAAGAACATTCGCTGGTTAGTGAATGGATTGCGGAAATCAGGGATGCACAGATGCAAACAGACCGGATGCGATTTCGCCGCAATCTGGAGCGTATCGGCGAAATTGCTGCTTTTGAGATCAGTAAAAAACTTCATTATATTCAAAAAGAAGTGCAGACGCCACTAGGCATTGCCAACTGCAAAGTTCTGGAACAGCAGCCAGTGCTGGCCACGATATTAAGGGCAGGCCTCCCGCTGCACCAGGGTTTGCTGAATTATTTTGACAAAGCTGACAACGCCTTTGTTTCGGCCTACCGGAAGCATAATAAAGATGGCAGTTTTGACATTAGCCTCGAATATATTTCTTCTCCGGATCTTGAAGGACGTGCCCTGATCATTTCTGACCCTATGCTGGCAACGGGCGCTTCATTGGTGAAAACCATCCAATACCTGCGTGAAGAAGGGGAGCCTGTAGCCATACATATCGTTACTGTAATTGCCTGTACTGTTGGCATTGAATATATAAGAAGAGAGTTTCCTCAGGCTGTGATTTGGTGCGGGGACATCGACGACGAACTGACCGCAAAAGGCTATATTGTTCCAGGCCTGGGCGATGCAGGCGATCTTTCATATGGCAGTAAAACGCAGTTGTAAAAAGGATTGTCTGAATATTTTTTGTAAATTACCAAACTAATCGTGTAGATGAGAAAATTTTACTTCTGTTTCGTCCTTTGTCTTGTGCTTCTCAACGTTTCCGCTCAGGACCCAAACTTTTCGCAGTTTTTTGCATCCCCCTTGACCTTAAATCCGGCATTAACAGGAAAGTTTGACGGCAACGTGCGATTTGCTGCCAACTACCGCAACCAATGGCCCACTATTAATAACGCTTTTACAACCTATACTGCCTCGTTAG
Source organism: uncultured Chitinophagaceae bacterium (assembly GCA_966674115.1). Taxonomy (GTDB): domain Bacteria; phylum Bacteroidota; class Bacteroidia; order Chitinophagales; family Chitinophagaceae; genus Flavisolibacter. The sequence continues at coordinate 5,063 of CBKWHA010000080.1, read as the reverse complement.
ATTTTGGTATTTTAAAAAACAGGATTCCGGAAGTAGACCAGTTTGGTATTGGCTTCCTGGGTTTTAGCGATAAAAGCGGGAACGGTATTTTACAAAACAATGCTTTTGGGATTTCGACAGCTTACCATAAGGGATTGGATGAGGATGGATACAATCAATTGGGTTTAGGTTTCCAGTCTGCTTACGTAAACAAGCGCCTCGACATTACAAAGCTGCAATTTGAAGATCAATTGACCTCATTAGGTTTTACGAACCCAACCAGCGAAGTATTTACTTCACAGCAAATCAATATTTCTTATTTCGATGTGAACGCCGGCATTTTATACAATGGATCTACAAATGGCCTGAATAACATTTATGCCGGTGTTTCTGTTTACCACATCAACAGCCCTAAAGAATCTTTTCAGGGCGGGGAGTTCCGTCTTGAACCCAGAATGACTTTCCAGGCTGGTTATATGCACCCCATTAATGAATTGGATGGGCTTCATTTCAGTGCTAATCACAGCCGTCAAGCAAAAGCCACCAATACAGTTGTTGGCGGTGCATTTATGAAAAACCTGAATGCAGATGCTACCAACCCCACCAATTTATACCTTGGTAGCTGGATCCGCTTTGGCGATGCTGTCATCCCCTATATTGGCCTTGAATTTGGTGATTTTCACTTTGGCGCTACATATGATGTGAACACATCGAGTCTTAGACCAGCTTCCAATATGCGTGGCGGAACAGAAGTTTCCCTCATCTATATCCGAAAGCAACGGGACCCCAATACCAGGAAGCTCAATTGTCCAAAGTTTTAATTCTTTTATCCTCCTAATTCTTCTTATCTGTCATATACACCTACATTAATTACCGATACTCTTTTCTTTGTGTAAAAAATAGATTAATTTTCCATAAATAGTTTCTTTTAGTCTTTTGAAGGCTAAAACAGGAATTTAGAAAAGGAAAGCTCATCCCGTTTATTTTTGTGCAGTGGCTTCACCTGACCATGAGTTCTGGCAGTGTATACAATTGATTTAAACCATGCGTAAATCCAGTTCCGAAGCATTTGTAATGCTTGATGAGCAATTTAATATTACCAAGGCAAACGATGTCTTTGTAGAAACTTTTCCTGTATTGCCGGGACGGGTAGTACGCAAAGGTGAAAATCTGCCGGAACTGGCAAGTTCTCCTCTTAAAGAAATGCTGCAAGCTAATTTGCAGCAATCACTGAAAGGTGAACAACTGGAAATTGAGTTCATTCATCATACTGACAAAGGCGACTTTACACTCTCTATTACCCATTTCCCAATAAGAGAAGGCAATAAAGTTACAGGTATCCTTATCACTGTCCGGGATATTACCAGAAGCAAGCAGATTGAAAAAAACCAGGAGGCTTTGTTAAAGCGTTATAATCTGGCTACCAGTGCTATCAAATTAGGGATTTATGAGTTGGATGTGATTTCAGGCGAAGCGCATTGGGATACTAATCTATACCAAATATTTGAGCTGGAACCTAACACTCCGGTGAACATAGAGTTATGGCAATCCTTTATTCATCCTGCCTGCAGAAAAACTGTGATGGATAAGTTTAATAGCAGTATTAAAAATAAAGAGTCAGAAGTAGAGCTAGACCTGCGCATTATAACAGCTAAAGGGAATAACAAGTTTATTTTAAGTAAAATGCTTTTTTTACCCGATGAGAGCGGGGACATTACACGCGTTATCGGTGCTAATTGGGATGTTACTGAAAAGGAAAAAGCAAAGGAGGAGTTGCTGCAATCTGAGCGCAAAATGCGAGCCCTGCTGCAAAGCACAAGAGAAGGCTTTTACCTGTATGATACAGATCTGAAGCTCATATTAATTAATGAGCAGGGTGAGAAATTCGCAAAGATGAGGTCTGGAAAAGTGCCAATTATTGGTCAGCACGTTTCGGAGTTCACCCGGCCGGATGAGATTGACGGTGTAATTGATATTTTAAAAAAGGTGCTTGACGGGAATACCCATGATATTGAAAGAAATATCCATGTAGAAGATGGTTCTATATGGCTGCATCTAACTTATAACCCGGTCATGGAAAATGACCGGGTTATAGGTGTATGCATTGTAGCCCGTGATGTTACAGACCTGGTTCACTTCCGTGAGAATATGATCGCTGCCCGCCAACGGGCTGAACAAAGCGAACAGTTGCAAGAACAATTCCTGGCCAATATGAGCCACGAGATCAGGACACCGCTTAATGGCATTGTGGGTATGAGCAACCTGCTGCTGAATACACCCTTAAATGAAGAGCAGGAGGAATTTCTAAAGACCATCCTTCATTCTTCAGATACCCTGCTTTTCCTGATCAATGACATACTTGATCTTTCAAAAATAAAAGCCGGAAAATTCAAAATAGAGAAAATTCCGATGAACATCTTCCAGGTTGTGGAAGAAGCTTCGGCGCCTTTCCGGGCAAGGGCGCAGGAAAAGGGAATCCGGTTTTCTGTAATGATGGATCCTTTTATTCCAAAAGTTCTTTCAGGAGATCCCCACCGCCTGATGCAGGTATTGAATAACCTGTTGAGCAATGCTATAAAGTTTACCCAGGAAGGAATGGTAAAATTGGAAGTGGAGGTAGTTGACAGAAACGATGATACCGTTTGGCTGGATATTGCCGTAAGCGATACCGGCATTGGTATTGATGACGAAAGACTTCAGTTTGTTTTTGAAAGTTTTGCACAGGAAGGCAGCGATACAGCCAGAAGGTTTGGCGGCACCGGCCTTGGTCTTGCCATTACGAAGCGGCTGGCAGAACTACAAGGTGGTTCTATAGCAGTAAACAGCTCCAAAGGCAAAGGCAGCCGTTTTGTTGTCCATATTCCATATGAAATTGTCAAAGATGCCAAGTCGGAAGAGCAAAAGTTGGTAGCTCCTGTAAAGGAAAACCTGGACTTCAGAGGCAAAAAGGTGATGGTGGTAGAAGACAACCAGATCAACCAGCAGGTGTTTTCGCATCTTTTAAAGGATTACGGTATTCAGGTAACCCTTGCCAACAATGGAAGGCAGGCGATTGAAATTTTGGAGGCTGGCGCTAGCTATGACCTGATCTTATTGGACCTGCGTATGCCTGAAATGGATGGTTTCCAAACACTGGCATATCTGCGTCAAAAACTAAAGCTGCAAACTCCCATTATTGTGCTGACTGCAAGCGTGTTGCGGGATGAGCGGCAGCGCTGCCTGGAATTGGGCGCTACTGATTATCTGGCCAAACCTATACCCCGATCTGTATTGCAAGAGCGCCTCTCACAATTGTTTACGGCCTCCTCACCTCCGCCTTCAGCAGATGATAAGGAGCAAGAAATCCGGGAGCAGGGAAGGGACATTGATATGAAAACCCTTTTGTCCTTAACGGATAAAAAAGTGATCTATGATGTCTATAATAATTATATTAAAGTAGTACCGGCTGCCCTGGAAGAAATGAAGAGGAATACAGAAGAGCAAAATTGGGAATTGGTAAGCGAACAGGCTCATAAGCTTAAAAGCAGCCTCAATGTTATCAATATCAAAGCATTAACGGCTGTTCTGAATGAAGTAGAAGAAAAAGTGAATAGCCGCCGTCATACACCCCAGGATATTTTACCTGCTTTAGAAAAAGGAATGAAGATCTATAATGAGGCCCTGCCTGAAATCACTAAAAAGGTGACAGCAGTCCTTGAGTGAAGTATTTATCCCTCAAATCCCAGTGACGAAAGATTTTTAAAATGTCCGTTCTGTTTTATTTTTTCTTTTAGTTGTTCCATTTCTGCAACCAGGGGAATTACTTTGGTTAGATGCCTTTTGATATACTCTTGTCGCTGGCGCTCGTCCATTAAGTGAAGCAATTCATATTCCTCCTCTAATGAAAGCCCTACATGATGGGCAATGTCATAAACTTTCAGGGCCTCATCTTTTTTATCAAAATCTTTTTTTACATTCAGCAGCCGGTGCAATTCGCGAACACTATTGAGTAACCGGCGCATGATCTCTGGATTGCCGTGCTCGTGATTATGTGGATAGTTTACAATTGCTCCACTGTATAATTTTTCAGGGATTTCTTTGATCACCTCCAAAATACGGAACACCTGATTGCCCCTGGTTTTAATGTCCATTTCCCCATCGTCATAGATTTTACTGACCTCGGTAATTTGGATCAACGTTCCATAATCCTGAAGCTTTTGATTGATTACGGCCGGAATGCCAAATACTTTATTCTGTGCATAACATTCTGTTATCAGTTGTTTATACCGCGGTTCAAAAATGTGCAGGTTCAAACGTTCTCCAGGATAAACAACAATGCCTAAAGGAAATATTGGTATAAAGTTGGTCATAGCCCCTAAATAATACAAATTTGATGCACAAACAGCTTAATTTATCCACCCTACAAGCAGTGCTGTTCTATTTTTACATTCTCTTAATCGTTCGTATCTTTATTTATTATAATCTTAAACCAAGCACCATTACACATAAACATAATTTTTAAAGTTTGCTCTTAAAAATTTAAACATGAAAAAGCAATCTTCAATGCTTTTTACCTCTGTAATGTGCATTTTCTTATTTATTTCAGTAAGTTGTAATAATACCACATCAGACGTAGAAAAACAAGGTGCATCTGAGTCGTCAAAGAATGCTGCCACTCCCATTGATGGTGCCTGGGAAATTGTATGGGCAAAAGCAAATGATACATTACAGAATCCTTCATCTCCCCACCAGTTCAAAATGTTTAATAATGGGATTTTTTCAATCATAGCAAAAGATTCTGCAGGAAATATATCTTATGCAGGCTATGGAAAATATGAACTGGATGGAAACATTTATAAAGAAACGTTCATTTACAGCGATGACCCTAAGTACATTGGTGCAACGGATTGGCAGGAATATGAATTAAAAGGGGATACGCTTTATACCAAGTGTTTCAACAAAGTGATTATTGGCGGCAAAGATGTTACCGCCGAGTTTCCTAAAATAGAAGAAAAAAGAGTCAGGGTAAAATGGTAAAAAGGATTGAGTGACCCCAATCCTTAATAAATCCCGTCAATTAATCAGAAGTTACTTCTGATCCTGCA
>CBKWHA010000079.1:0-21364 GCA_966674115.1 uncultured Chitinophagaceae bacterium | reverse complement strand
CAGCACGGGTATCCATACCTTCCATCATACCACGACGACGGTTCAAGTCACCGGTAACATCACCCATGTATTGATCAGGAGTCAACACTTCAACTTTCATGATTGGCTCCAGTAATACTGGTTTAGCTTTACGGGCTGCTTCACGGAAACCTTGTCTGGCACAAAGCTCGAATGACATGGCATCAGAGTCAACCGCATGGAAAGAACCATCAAATACACGGATCTTCATGTTATCAACAGGATAGCTGGCCAGCACACCAGTTGACATCGCTTGTTCGAAACCTTTCTGAATGGCAGGTACAAATTCACGAGGAATTGAACCACCAAAGAGATCATTTACAAACTGGTATTTTTTATCAGGGTTTTCTTTTACGAATTCCTCATCAATAGGTCCAAGGTTAAATACGATGTCAGCGAACTTACCACGGCCACCAGACTGCTTTTTCAACACTTCCCTGTGTTCAACAGTAGTTTGGAAAGCTTCTTTATAAGCAACCTGAGGAGCACCCTGGTTAACTTCTACTTTGAACTCACGTCTCATACGATCTACGATGATTTCCAGGTGCAACTCACCCATACCACGAAGGATGGTTTGTCCTGTTTCTTCGTCTGTATTCACGCGCAGTGTAGGATCTTCTTCTACCAGTTTGGCAATTGCCATACCCATTTTATCAACATCGGCCTGTGTTTTAGGCTCAACAGCGATAGCGATCACCGGCTCAGGAATAAACATGTTTTCCAGAACGATTGGGTGATTTTCATCGCAAAGGGTATCACCGGTCTTAATTTCTTTGAAACCAACAGCAGCACCGATATCACCAGCTTCGATGAAATCGATTGGGTTCTGCTTGTTAGCAAACATTTTCATGATACGAGAGATACGCTCTTTCTTTCCGCTTCTTACGTTTAATACATAAGAACCAGCATCCAGGTGACCAGAATAAGCCCGGAAGAAAGCCAGACGGCCTACGAAAGGATCGGTCATGATTTTGAAAGCCAGGGCTGCAAATGGTTCTTTAGCATCTGGCTTACGGATCAACTCTTCGCCTGTATTTGGGTCAGTACCTTTGATAGCTTCGATGTCTACAGGAGAAGGCAGGTAACGACAAACAGCATCCAAAGCAGTTTGTACCCCTTTGTTTTTAAAAGAAGAACCACACATCATCGGAACGATGCTCAGGTCGATACAGGCTTTGCGGATAGCTTCGTGGATCTCAGCTTCAGAGATAGTATCTGGATTGTCGAAGAATTTCTCCATCAGTGTGTCATCGTACTCAGCAACAGCTTCGATCAGCTGGCCTCTCCAATATTCCACGTCCTCTTTCATATCATCCGGAACAGGAACCTCGTCAAAGGTCATACCTTCTGTTTCCATGTGCCAAATGATACCTTTATTAGTGATCAGATCCACAACGCCTTTGAAATTGTCTTCTGCGCCGATTGGTAATTGCAGGGGAACAGCTTTAGCACCCAGCATTTCACGAACCTGGTTTACTACCATCAGGAAGTCGGCCCCCTGACGGTCCATTTTATTTACAAAACCAATACGCGGAACACGGTAGCGGTTCGCCTGACGCCATACAGTCTCTGACTGAGGTTCAACCCCATCTACGGCGGAGAACAAGGCAATCAGGCCATCCAATACACGCATAGAACGCTCTACCTCTACAGTAAAGTCAACGTGTCCTGGAGTATCGATAATGTTGAAATAATATTTTTTAGTGTTAGCGTCGGCCTTTCCTTTTACAGTAGGGAAGTTCCACTGGCAGCTTACAGCAGCAGAGGTAATAGTGATACCCCTTTCTTTTTCCTGTTCCATCCAGTCGGTGGTGGCGGCGCCATCATGCACCTCACCGATTTTGTGGATCATACCTGTATAGCGCAGGATACGCTCGGTTGTAGTGGTTTTACCCGCATCGATGTGGGCCGCAATACCAAAATTGCGTTGAAATCTCAAGTCTGCCATGATTATTAATTATTGAATAGTTGTTTTTCTTCTTGTCCTATTTTACAAAAAAGAGGTGCAAAGGTAAGAAAATGCAATACATTTCCATATTCCCTTTATTCAATGTTTGTTAAAGATGAAAATGGATGCCAGTTTACCATTTTTCTTAAATCCAGTCTCATCCTCCTGGTTTCTCAAATAAGGTTTGCTGGCTTAAAAACTGAATAGAAAATTAGCCTAAGGATCATGATGTTTAAAATATCATGTACATAATTAGACATGAAATCAAACAGCACTTATATATTAAACATCTTCTTTGATTTGTTGCGACAAAATACACTATACCTTTGCAATCACGGAAACCTTTATCGCCAATGTACTTTATGATAATTACCCCTTATAAAACGCTTGAAAGCCTAGATATAAGTGAATGCAATGAGCCATTTGCGCAATTAAAATAATGATGATTTAAGAGTGTAACGCCACATATACAAAATCAATACAGGCAAATGATTAAAGTATTATACCTATTACTCATTATGTTCTTCAACTTTTGAAACCATTGCAACTATAATCTATCATAAACCACTAAATCATGTTCGCATAATTTTTGCAATTCATTATCAAGATTGTAATTTCAACTCTTGAAATTTTTTCTTATTACTAAACCCTTTTTATTCTCACTTAAAACCCATTAAAATGGCTAAAGCAACAAAGAAAGCTGCCACTAAACAAGCAAGTAAAGGCGCTGGTGGCAGAACCACGGCTAAAGGTGCATCCAAAGCTGCAAAATCTGTTTCAAAAGGCGCCGCCAAAGGTGCAAAATCAGCACGGCCGGCAGCTAAAGCACTCGGAAAAGCTAAAGCTGGTGCTACAAAAGGAGCTGCTTCTCGTAGCGCTTCTAAAAGTGCAGCTTCACGCGGAGGATCAAGTGCAGCACGCGGCGGAGTTAAAGGCATGGCAAAAAAATCATCAGTAGCAGGACGTTCTGTTAAAGGTGCTGCAACAAGAGGATCCAATGTAAAGGCAGCTTCTAAAGGAACAGCAAGCAGAACAAAAGCCGCAAAAGGTGCAAAAGGTGCGTCAGCTAGTAAAAGTAAAGGTGTTAAAAGTTCGGCTTTCCGCGGATCAACAAAATCAGTGAGCAAAAAAGGTGCTTCTTCAATAAAAAAAGGAGCCAAAGCTGCCAGCAAAGGGGCTGCCTCAAAGGGCACCAAAGGCATCAGCAAAGGAACCAAAGGTATTAAAAGCATAAAGGGAGCCAAAGCAGCTAAAAGTGTTAAAGCTGCTAAAGGAGCCAAAGCTGCCAGCAAAGGCACAAAGGCTGCTAGCAAAGGGGCTGCCTCAAAGGGCACCAAAGGCATCAGCAAAGGAACAAGTGTAAAAAGTGCAAAAGGAATCAGCAAGGGAACTGGGGTTAAATCAGTAAAAAGTGCTGCATCACGTGGTACTGCAGCAACTAGAAGTGCTGCCGGCAATCGTACTGCTGTTAAAAAGAGTCCCAGCAGACCCAGCAGACCAAAAGCAAGTGCAAATAGCAGACGTGTCTCTGCTCCTGCAGAAGAAACGCGCACCGCTCCTGCTCTAGGCACCCAATATGAAGGTTCTGATATTGCTACTGGTACTCAAACGCCAGAAAGCATCACCACTCCTACAGATCTGGAATCTCCGGCAACTCCTGAAACTGGAACAACATTTGGAACAGGAGAAACTGGTGGCGGCATGGGTAGCAGCCCTTCAGAAGAAGATGATAGATCATAGACAAAACACATGACATAAAAAAATCCTGCACATGCGGGATTTTTTTATGCTTATACAATAAAAATAAAAAGGGCTGCTTCCTAAGCAAAGCAGCCCTTTTAAACTATTTAACTACCAAAACATTATAAGGTTACACTCTGAAGTGTGCGAATGCCTTGTTAGCTTCAGCCATACGGTGGGTATCTTCTTTCTTTTTGAAAGCAGCACCTTCACCTTTAGCTGCAGCTACAATTTCATTGGCCAGTTTATCCGCCATGCTACGGCCATTTCTTTCACGGCTGTAACGGATCAACCATTTAATGCTTAAGGAGATTTTCCTGTCAGCACGAACTTCTGAAGGAATCTGGAAGGTAGCGCCACCAATACGACGGCTGCGAACTTCTACAGCAGGCGTTACATTGGCCAATGCTCTTTTCCAAACCTCATAACCGTCTTCACTAGTTTGCTTTGCTACTTTATCAAGAGCATTATAAAAAATATCAAAAGCTACGCTCTTTTTACCTTCCCACATAATGTTGTTTACAAAACGGGTAACCAGCTTGTCGTTAAAACGAGGATCTGGAGCCAGAGGTAATTTTTTTGCTTGTGATTTACGCATCGTATCACTATTTTATGGATTTCAACAGGTATGCCTGGTAAACCCTTTTAAGTTGAATTTTATAACTGTCAGACTTTTGAGTTGTCTGCTTTATCCAAAATTATTTTTTCTTGGCAGGAGCTGCTTTCGCACCGCCTTTTTCTTTCTTAGTTCCGTATTTAGAACGGCTTTGCTTACGGTCTTTAACACCAGCAGTATCCAAAGAGCCGCGCACAATATGATAACGTACACCTGGAAGATCCTTAACACGACCGCCGCGGATCAACACGATTGAGTGCTCCTGCAAGTTGTGTCCCTCACCAGGGATATAAGCGATAACCTCTACTTTATTTGTCAAACGAACTTTAGCTACTTTACGCAGCGCGGAGTTTGGTTTTTTAGGGGTTGTGGTGTACACACGAGTACAAACACCACGGCGTTGAGGGCAGCTATCCAAAGCTCTTGACTTGCTTTTTGCCCTGATAATTTCTCTTCCTTTACGAACTAATTGCTGTATAGTAGGCATTACAAACCTTTTATTTTTGGGACGGCAAAGGTAACGGCCTAAATGTGAATAACCAAATATTCAATTTCTATTTTCTGAAAAATATTTCCCACCCACCTAAAAATAAAGGCGTTTTAACAAATAAATCAGCGCCTCTCCTCACCGGATTAAAGCTACTGTTCCCTTGCGGAAATGCGCCTTACCATTATAATCTATGGCCTTTACCAGCCATACATATGTCCCGGCACCTTGCATTTGACCACCAATAGCACCATCCCACCCTTCGCCATTTTTGGTGGTGCTAAATACCATTTGTCCCCAGCGGTTGTAAACGATAAATTGTTCTATGCGCTGCATGCCAACGGCTATAGGCCTTAATTGATCATTTTTGCCATCAGAATTGGGTGTAAAAGCATTGGGCACAAAAACATAAGGTCCACCTTCAAATACTTTAACGGTGATATAGGCAGAATCGGCACAGCCAGCCTCATTCGCCACCAGCACTTTATACATCTGACCATCTATAGGAACATTAAAAATTGCAACTGGGTTAGCAATATCAGTTGCCGACAAATAAAAGTCAGGAGACCAGGAGTAACGAATACCCCCACTGGCTTGCAGTTGCAAAGGCTGCCCGATAGTTACAGCTGTATCTCTTCCGGCAAAAGCCTTTATATCAGGCAAAACAGTAACAACTACGGTGTCCTGCCCGGGTTTAGGGCATCCTTTCGTATCAAAAACCGTAAGTGTATAGGCTGTAGTTATTTCAGGACGCACAGTTGGTTGTAGCGTATAGACACTACTCAATCCTGCACTCGGCGACCAAACGGCATCATTACCTACCATACTGCCGGATAGTTGCGCAGTCGTGGCAAAACAAATTGTCGTATCGCGCCCTGCATTTGCTACAGGATAAGGCACGGTCTTTACTTCTACCCTATCAGTGGCAAAGCAATTTCCAATCCTCGCCGTCACTTCATACATCGTGTTGTTATTAGTTATGGCAAGTGGATTTTTTAATGTAGGATCAATTACTTGTTCCGCAGGTGTCCAGGTATACTTAAAACCATCTGATATTACCTTTAACTGAATAGTATCTCCCTGGCAGATAGTAGTATCATTCATGGCCTGCACATTTACTTTGTTCACTACCCTTACCGTTACTGAATCCCTGTTCTGGCATCCATCATCATCCAGATCCACAAAATAGGTGGTTGTCGAAGATGGTGTTACCGTTGGCGTATTCGTTGCCTGGCCTGTGATATTGGTATGTGGAGACCATTTAAAAAGCCCGTTTCCTGTAGCCTGAAGCTTTACTTGATCATTAATGCAAATGAGTGTATCCCGGAATGCCAGGTGTAAAGGAGGCTTGTCTACAATGGAAATATTCTCGTTGATGGTATCCACACAACCATTTGTATTCGAAACAATCAGTCTCACATCTTTAATGCCTATGCCAGTATAAGCATAGGTTGGATTTTGCACGTCAGACACATCATTAATGGCATCACTTTCCCCAAAATCCCAGTTCCACTTGTATACCGAGCCGTAAACTGTGGTAGTGGCATCTCTGAAATTGGTAGGTTTTTTATTGCAAATACCATTAACTTCAAAATCGGGTTTGAAACCGGGATAAACCCTTGCCACTGAGGTCATGGAATCAGAACACTCCTGATTCCTATTAATAATTAATTTGATCTGGTATAAACCTGTATCAGGAAAAGTATATACTGCATTTGAAGAAGAGGAAGTAAAGACCGGTACACCAGCTCTATTGGAAAACTCCCAAAAATAAGACTGGATCAAAGGACTGGAGGAACGGTTAGATAGCGCTATGGTTTTAGAATCACCACAAAGTTGATATTCGGGTAGCAAGGAAGCTGCAGCGATAGTACAGGAGGTAATATTGATCTGAAGGTCCTTACGCTGCAATGCAATCACATTACCATTTCGTATTTCTTCTACACACACAGTAACTACATAAGTGCCTTCACCTGGCGCAATGCCTTTAATCATACCTGTCCTGGAATCGATATGAACTGTCCTGCCCAGGGGCGAAGATCCGGTAAATGCACCACCCTCATATGGTACAGACTGGTAGGGAGGTGCTGCAGCAGGGTTACTGGTGCTTCCCCCACCAAAAGAACCACCCTGGTAAGCGTCACAAAATGAATAACGTAGCTCATCGCCATCTGCATCCTCGGCTGCAAAGCTATAGCTAAAAGAATTATCGGCACAAACCACAACCATATCATTCCCTGTAAACTTGGCACTATTGTTTGCCGGTGCTGTTGCTATTGCTGCTGTTGATGGTATTTCGGCTGTGTAAGTTGCACCTACATTTCCATATCCGTTACTCAAATTATTGATACTATTGATTCTAAAAACAATCTGCGCTACAATCAGATAACCATTGGCTGAGCTTGGTAATGAAAGGTCAAAATTGTAATAAGCTATGTCATAACAAACATCAGGCGGGTTTGTAATACATTTACTGGGACTGGTCAATTCTAGCCTTCCTGAATTGGAGAGTGGAACAGAAATATCCCTCACCCGGGTGTTATTGGCTTTATCAAAAATTGAAATAATGGCTGGATTGGGAAATTGCCGGTTCCTGTGGCAATCCTTAAAAAGTTTTGCGGTAATCCTGTAATGATATTGTCCACCTGAGGCGCCGGTTAAGGTGTAATACATTTCACCTCCTGTTATATGATCAGCCTTTACAGTAAGCCAAACACCAAGAAGAATACATAAGCAGGCAATACTTTTTATCATGAAATTTTAAATTTCAGAATAATAAAATGGTCACCCTACTATGATTACCCAACTCCTATAAAAGATTTTGCTATCCCAAATCTGAGGAATACATGAATATACGTTTTCTTTTGCAGAAGGTGTCTTCAATTTGTAATTAATTAGCAGGAATCGTAGCCTCAATTAGGCAATGATGAAAAATGGTATAATTTCACGACTCCTTGCACAAAAAACTCTGGTTATCAATGTATTCAAAACAAGAAGCTGCAAAACTAAAAGAGGAGTTCTGGACTGCATTTGGCCAATATATGGCACCAGCCTTGTCTGCAGATGGCGAAAAGATAAACTGGATTAACTATAAAACAGGAGAAAAGCATATACAGTTCCGGATGCATGCTGATAATAAAAAGGCTTCCATAGCCATTGAGATTTCACATAAGGACCAGGAAATACAGCAGTTATACTTTGAGCAATTCGTCCAATTGAAAAATATCTTTCAAAGTATTGTCGGGGAAGATTGGCTTTGGGTACACCATGTCACCAATGAACATGGTAAGACAATCAGCCGGATCTATGATGAAATTACCGGGGTCAGCATTTTTAAGAAAGAAGATTGGCCAGGGCTGATTTCATTTTTCAAACCCCGGATCATTTCACTTGATGAATTTTGGAGTAATGTAAAATACAGCTTTGAAGCGCTAAAATAATTTCTTCACCAAGGATGTTGTTCCTTATTCATTTTCCTTAGCCCTGTGGCAAATAAGCTCAATGGAAAAACTAAAAGCCAAGCCAAATGCCAATGCTTCCCATAAAGATTCTCTTTTAAGGACAGCAACAAAGATCATGATCAGGCAAAACAAGCTAGCCATTACAGTCAATGCATTCTTTTCGGACAGGTATTTTTTCATAAACTTGGATGTTAGCAGAAATATTTAAGGGTAAATAGACTGCAAATTTAGCCCCTCACTGAACACTCCTGGTTGATACATCGCCCAATTGGCCAAAAATATCGGCTAAATAAATGTTAAAGCAACAATAGCAATTAAATAACTAGGAATGCTCATGCTTTCTAATAATAAAAACATTACTATCCTCTGCCGATTGTTCATAAACATACTTATGAAATGGTGGAAAAAAACCGACTGGCACTTCGCCTGGCATTAAGTCTTCTGGTGGTGGCGGTTCGTCTAATTCATAAATAGTTAAATCACTGGAAATTTCTCGCGTTCTCCCATCTAAGGGCCCACCCACAAATTGAACCGTTTTTGTATGTGTCATGCTGATAATTTATTGAAAATATACTTTAAAATCTTTATAGTATCAATAACAGGCTTTATAGAAATGAATACCCATATAGAAGTTTATTAATTTCATAATATAAAAAAAGAAAGCATGAAAAAATATGTAAAGCTGTGGGCTCTTGTATTACTTGGCCTCGCAGTTACATTGGCCGGTTTCAATAACTTTAGACATAAAGACGAAATAATGGGTGCCTGGCAATTGCAGGATGCTGATGGCGAACATGTGCTGCTTTTTGTCGATGGTTATTACACGCATTCAACTTTTGATAAAGCAAAAAAGAGGTTTATTCAGACAAGAGGCGGCACTTACCAACAAAACAACAACCAAATTACGGTGAGTCTCGAATTTGATACAGAGAATAAAGACCAGGTTGGCAGGTCCGAAACATACAGAGTTGCACTCCAAGGAAATAAACTCATTGCAGACATTAAGGGTAAAAAAGCATGGAATCGGATAGATAATGGATCAGCCCCTTTGGCTGGTGTCTGGCATATTACAGAAAGATTGCAGGATGGAAAATTAGTGCCCATACACCAGACAGGCTCTCGTAAGACATTGAAGATCTTGACAACAAGCCGGTTCCAGTGGGCGGCCATAAATCCTGCGACCAAGGAATTCTTTGGTACAGGTGGTGGCACCTACACCCTTGCTAATGGGAAATACACAGAGCAAATAGAATTTTTCTCGCGTGACAGCAATAGGGTTGGTGCATCGCTCCAGTTTAACGGAGATTTAAAAAACGGACACTGGCATCATAGTGGGCTCAGTTCCCGTGGTGAAAAGATATATGAAGTTTGGAGCCGGATAAATTAAAATACCTTTTTATTCTATATAGCTTTACTGAACAACTGCGCCTCTGTATTCTTTTCATTTCTAAGAAGATGTAGATCAAATGCGCTGCAAACATTACGTATGAAATAATGCCCTTGAGGAGTTAACCGGGCTCCATCCTCATTCCATTCAACCAAACCGTCTGCTGCTAAGGCTTCCAGCTTGGGGAAGGTATACTGACGCAACAGAGGCAGGTGTTCGGGCTCGAACTCAGTAGCTGAACGGCAACTGATATCTAGAATGTATTTACGAAAAGCAATATCTTCTGCATTTAACAGATAACCACGTTTAACAGCCAGCTTTTTTTCATTGATGCGTTTATAATAATCATGCAGGGTTTTCTCGTTCTGAACATAGGCTATCCCCGCATCAGAAATGCTGGAAACGCCCAAACCAAGTAGCAGTCCGGTTTGCTGTGTTGTATAACCCATAAAATTGCGATGCAATCTGCCATTCTCTCTTGCTTTATACAGTTCATCATGCGGTAATGCAAAATGATCCATTCCGATATCGTAATAACCGTTTGCCATGAGCAACTGCTTCCCTTTTAGGTACAACTGGATCTTTTCGGTTGCGGAAGGCAGGTGGCTTTCATCAAACAGACGCTGCGCTTTGCTGGTCCATGGAACATGAGCATAACTGTAAAAGGCAATCCGGTCCGGTTTTAATTCTACGACCTGTCGGATAGTTCTTTCAATGCTTTCAACGGTTTGCAGGGGTAGACCATAAATAAGATCGTAATTGATCGAAGTAAAACCAATGCGGCGGGCATTCTCTGTGACCTTAACTAAATTTTCAATAGGCTGAATTCGGTTAATAATACGCTGCACCTCCGGATCATTGTCCTGGACGCCAAAGCTTATACGGCGGAAACCCAGAGCATACAAGGTTTCTAAATGCTCAACAGTTGTATTGTTAGGATGCCCTTCGATACTGAACTCATGATGTGGATGCACTATGCTGTCTTTTAACAGGATCTTCATTAACCGTTGAAGGTTGGTAGGAGAAAAGAACGTAGGCGTCCCCCCTCCCAAATGAATTTCCCTGATAACTGCAGTCTGGTTCATAAGTTTACGGTAGAGCTTCCATTCTTTTTCAAGGGCGTCCAGGTATTCTTCTTCTACCTTGTGGTTCCTGGTAATTTTTTTATTACAACCACAATAGGTGCACAACGACTCACAAAATGGCAAGTGTATGTATAGGCTAATCCCTCCGGTAGCATTTTGCTCGTCAAAACGCTGCCTGAATACATTGATCCAGTCTTCTACATCAAGTTCCTCTTTCCAGATTGGCACAGTGGGATAGCTCGTATACCGGGGAACTGGCTGGTTATATTTTCGAATCAACAAAGGATTCATTTCTTCGTTTTGCATAGCATTGTACCGTTAGTCTTTTGAAATGGGAAAACCAGCTTTAGCTAATCATTCAGTTTTGCCAATATCTAATGGTAATCAAAAATATAATGAAGAAATAGCCAGTCAAATGATTACAGTTAATCACCTACAGGACATTTATCATAACCCTCGGAGACGAAAGTTTTACTGGGACCTATGAAGTTTCAATGAGTTACAATAGCAGTATAATTATAATATATATACCAGGTATAAAACCTTGAATATTAAGAGCTTAATGTCTTTTATTTCGTATTGTTCCAAGTTAACACAGCAATACCTATCGCAAACTGGCAATACCCTCAAATAGATAATGGTGTGGTGAACCGTCTGTTTTTAAGCCAAATATTTCCTAATACATAAGATTTTTAAGGCGGTTTACATCATTAACAACGATTTTACCCCCTTTTATATCAATTAGTTTTTCAGATTTAAAGTCGCTCAGTGTTCGAATTAAAGACTCAGTAGCCGTTCCAACGTACTGCGCAATTTCTTCCCTTGAAATTTCAATAGGATTTTTTTCATCAGCAACATTAAACTTAGCATTGATATCAACAAGAGCCTTCGCTATCCTCTTACGTAAAGAGCTGTATGCCAGGCTCAATAGTCGTTCTTCTTTTTCTTTAACATTCTGAGTAATAATGCGGATAAATTTCGCAGCAATGTTCACATCACTATAGATCATCTGCAAAAAGTCTTCTCTTGGAATTTGCATGATTTCGGCATCTTCAATGACAGTAGCGCTGTCGTCATAGTTTTTATCTTCAATGAGAGCAGAATAACCAATGAAATCACCAGCGCTATATAGGTCTGTAATGTATTCTTTACCATCTTCATGGGTCTTGTGACCTTTCACTTTGCCACTTACAAGATAATACAGAAAACGTGGACGTTTGCCCTCCTGGTAAAGCACTTGTTTCTTATTATATTCTTCCAAATCATATTGATCTGATAACTGCTTCAGCATACCGGTATCCTTAATATCCCTGACAAACTGTGAAAGTCCCTGGGGAGAAGGTGGATACATTTGCTCAAGTATCTCGGATTTTTTTAGCCTCACTTCAATAGCATTCAGCAGTTCGATATCTTCAAAAGGTTTGGTCACATAGTCGTCGGCTCCCATTTCCATTCCTTTTCTAAAATCGCTACGCTCCGTTTTTGCAGTCAGGAAGATAAATGGAATATTCTGCGTATCTGCATTTTTACGCAACAGGTGCAGTACGCCATACCCGTCCAATTCAGGCATCATGATATCACAAACAATCAGCGAAGGTTTCTCCTTCACTGCTAGATCGACTCCTTGTTTGCCATTGGCAGCCGTTAGTGTTTTATATCCGGCAAGCTCTAATATTTCAGCCGTATTTTCTCTTAGATCATTGTTGTCATCAATTACCAGAATTGTCTTTACCATTGTTGTTGTGTTTAATGGGAAAAGTTAAAGTTATTGTTGTTCCTTTTTGCAATTGGCTCTGCAACTGTAAAGTTCCACCTAATAGATCTGCATAGCGCTTCACAATATGGAGCCCTAGCCCTGTACCCTGAATATTGAGGGCATTTTTTCCCCTGAAGAAAGAAGTAAACAAGTGCTTCTGATCTTCTTCGGAAATTCCTATACCCTTATCCTGTACCGTAATACCTGCATTTCCACTGCCCACCTTACTTCTAACGGTTATGACAGAATGTGGGTCAGAGAATTTTACTGCATTGCTGATTAGGTTGATCAATATATTGCGCAAGAGCTTTTTATCACTTTCCACAATACTGTCTCCAATATACTGATAATCTATATGTTGACCTTCTTTCAACAAACCTTTTAGATCTTCTATAGTTTCAGCCACAATTTCTGGCAGGTTAAATGCAGTAAATTCAGCACCTATTTTTCCTTCATCAAGTTTACCCAATGATAAGAAATCTTCTAATAAATCATTCAGATGCTTTACAGATTCCTTGATCCGGTTTATGTGCTTATCGCGGTTAGGTTGCTGCTCTGTGGTAGTATATTTTGAAATGAGCGAAGCAGATGAAAGCACGGCACTGAGGGGAGTTCGGAATTCATGTGAAGCCATAGAAACAAACCGGCTCTTGATTTCATTTAACTGTTTTTCCTTATCTAAGGCTTCACTTAACTCAGCTTGCGATTGCTCTAGGCGCTGCAAAGCCTCTTTTAAAATAATGGTGCGCTCCTCCACTTTGGCTTCAAGCTCTGCATTTAATTTGCGAATGTCATTCGTTACTTTTTCTAACTGCTTTTGTTGTCTCAGCATGCTTTGCTCAATCTCTTTACGATGCGTTATGTCTACAATAAAAGCAATTACATAAGAGTTATCCTGCTGGGTATAGGGACTCAAACTCACTTCTACTGGGAAATTTTCACCACCCTTTTTTTGCCCGAATAGATCCCGTCCCGAACCCATTGTCCGGTTTGATGGTTCTTTATAAAAGCCCTCCCGCAATTGCATATGACCCAGTCGGTACTTTTTGGGAAGCAACACTTCAACTGGTTGCCCGATCAACTCCTCTGCCTCATACCCAAACATTCTTAATGCAGAAGGGTTTATAAGGATGATCTCTCCGCGGTTATTGGTTAGAATAATCCCTTCTGTAGCATTCTCAAACAAAGAAGTCATGTGCGATTTATGGAACTGCATGCGGCTAAAAAGACTTTTAATATATAAAACAATCAAGGTGGTGAACAAAACTAATAATAGTATAAAGAAATGCTGTGCCCATGAACTTAGAGAATGATCCAAATTGATCTCCCAGATCATAAAACCCAGCACAACAAGGCTGCTCACCAACCCTGCAATAATAGTAGACTTTTTATCATGAACAAAAACCGAGAGAAAAATAACCACCAGCAAGCCGCTTAAAATAAAAGAATGGCCTGTAACATAAATTCTCAGCAGGATGGTAATCAGAAAAACGGTAGCAGCATAGATGCTTGCCTGCTTGCTGGAAAGTTGAGGAAACGATACTACCAAATCAGAAGGCTTTAAATAAATTTAAATCAAATACCAGACAACAATTCATTTTCCATGCCAATGGCTTTGGGATAAAGTATATTATCTTCCAGACGTTTATGCTGCACCAGGTCAGCATCAAATTCTTTTAGCTTATTATAGATAACCTGATGATTGGGGCAAACATCAGTAAAACAGGTATACTTATTTGTAGATTTACGCAATTGAACCAGCAGGCTCTCAATACGTTTATGCTCTGTTTCTATGATCAAACCCAGCGGCTTACTAAGCGTACGTACGAATAGACGGCCATAGATCTCTTTTCGCTTATAAGTCGTGCTCACCAGCTTCAGGTAGGGAAAAATGCTGTCTTCTTCATGTTCAATATGTTCTGACAATTCAGTAGCCAGATCAATAAAAGCCTCCTCCACCTCTTGCAGGTAAGGATATTTATCCTTATGAGTAGATGTAAAAGAGCTTAATGCAGCACAAAGTTCAGGCATTGTTTGCCTGATATAATCATGGTGCACATTTAAAATATAGTCTACAAGGAACTCCATAGTCCAGTTCTCAAACCTGACTGTCGGTGGTAAACTAACAGGATTAGCGACCCTTTCTAAGTCCTTCTTGATGGATTCAAAATTAACGTTGTGCAATTGACAAGCTTGCTGCAGTGGCAAATTTCCGCCGCAGCAAAAATTAATTCCGTATTTATTAAATACCTCGGCTGTGCGATAATCTTTTCGCACAATATCAGAAACGGTCATGTTGTATCGTGTTGTCGGTATTTCGTTCATAATTCAAGTGGACGCCAGGCATCCGGGTATTCTCCTTTTTAAATTAATAACTCCGTCTTTGCTTGCAACACCTCGTCCACATCCAGCGTGCATATACTTTTAATAAACTCTTCTTTATCCTCTTCAAGCAAGTCCGAAATCAATGTCTTTTCCAATACGTCTTTCATGGCAAGCTTGATTTCTATCATCTTTGAGTGAAGCGGACAGGGATTCTCTGAATTACATGCCCTTAACCTTAACACGCAATTTTTAAAAGAGGTCAGTCCGTCTGTAATTTCAACCACCTTAAATAGAGATGTAGATAATGTTTGCGGATGTAAGGAAAAACCTCCATGAGGCCCTTTGGCAGAGATCAGCAAATTTTCTTTAACCAGCCGCTTTAAAATCTTTCCTTCAAAATGCCTTGGCATTGCCAGCTTTTCAGCAATTTCATCTGCCTGGATTTTCCTGCCTTCATCCTGCAACAGGGCGATATATAATATACTACGTAAGGCGTACCCAAATGATTTTGAAAAGATCATAATCCAAAGTTTTAAAGTCTATATTCAGCAAGCCCCACCTCACATCATTGTCCATTTGCCAGTGAACGGCTCTACTAAATCTCTTAAAGGTGTACTTAGCCAAAATACTTTTCAAAAGTAAATAGGTACATTCCCCTAAATACTGATTAAGATCATTTGGTCCTTTGATGATGCTCACAGGTAACCCTATTTCTCCCAAATACTTTTGAGTGATTAAAGACGCGTACGTCTCTTTTTGCCAGCGGCAACGATACCAACATTTTTTGCCAAACTAGATCAACCATTAATATTAAACAGACACTAAGAAAAAATCAAAATGAAAAAGATCAAAATTGTAACCGCAGCGCTCCTTTTCGTAGGCTCTTTGTCCATACTCTCTTGTTCTGAAAACAAAGCACAAGAACAAGTAAGTACTCCGGAAGAAACAACTGCAACTACCGAGACAACTGAAACACAAACTGCAGCCTTACCCCTTCCTGAAGTCCAGCTCAATAACCCTTTGAACCAGGAATGGATGACTGCAGGAAAAGGCATTTATGAAATGAAATGCCAGTCATGTCACAGGCTTACTGATGAAAAGCTGGTAGGTCCTGGCTGGAAAGATATTACCAAGAAGCGTCAACCAGGATGGATCATAAATATGATCACCAATCCGGAGGAAATGTTAAACACTGATGCTGAGGCACAAAAGCTCCTGGAAATATGCCTGGTACGCATGCCGAACCAAAATGTAACCCAGGATGAGGCCCGTCATATTATCGAATTTATGCGTAGTAACGACGGAGAAAAATAATCTCTTCATTTTCAACAATATACTTTTATGAAAGTTACATCTTCAAACCTTTTCCTTTTAACAGCATCCGTAGCCGCTTTGGCTAGCGGGCTGCAGAGCTGTAATTCCAGTTCTGCAGGCAATGCTTCTACTAGCGATGCCGCCTCAAAAGTTTATGTTGCCCCTGGCAAGTACGATGAATTTTACAATATCGTTTCGGGCGGTTTCAACGGTCAAATGAGCGTGTATGGTATCCCATCCGGCCGTTTGTTCCGCATTATTCCTGTATTTTCACAACATCCTGAAAACGGCTATGGCTTTAGCGAAGAATCTAAAGCAATGCTCAACACGTCTCATGGCTTCGTACCTTGGGATGACCTGCATCATATTGCGCTTTCCACCACCAATGGTGAACCTGATGGCCGCTGGGCATTTGGTAATGCAAACAATACGCCCCGTATTGCCCGTGTAAGCCTAGGCACCTTCCGCACCGAAGAAATTATTGAAATCCCCAACAGTGCTGGAAACCACTCTTCTCCATTTATTACAGAAAATACCGAGTATGTTGTAGCAGGAACCCGCTTCAGCGTGCCTATTGGTAACAATACAGATGTACCTATTAATACTTATAAAGACAACTTTAAAGGCACTGTTTCCTTTATCGCTGTTGACCAAGCCTCAGGCCGTCTGAGTATCGACTTCCAGTTGTTATTGCCTGGTGTCAACTTTGACTTGGCGCGTGCCGGTAAAGGACCTTCTAAAGATTGGTTCTTCTTTAGCTGCTACAATTCTGAAAAGGCTAATACGCTGCTTGAAGTAAACGCATCAGCCAAAGACAAAGACTTCATCATGGCTGTGAACTGGAAAAAAGCCCAGGAATATGCAAGAGCCGGAAAAGGTAAAAAAGCTCCAGTTAAGTATGCGCACAACGTGTTGGATGAAAAAACACACACTGCCACTTCTACCATTATTAATGAAGTACTAACATTGGATCCAAAAGATTGCCCTGATATGGTATATATGATGCCTTGCCCTAAGAGTCCGCACGGTACCGATGTTGATCCCACTGGCGAATACATCATTGGTTCGGGTAAACTGGCTGCTACCATCCCTGTATTTTCATTTGCCAAAATCCAGCAGGCAATTGCCGCTAAGAACTTCGATGGCAACTACGATGGCATCCCTGTGCTGAAATACGAAGCTGTATTGCATGGAGAGGTTCAAAAGCCAGGCTTAGGACCTTTACACACTGAATTTGATGGAAAAGGTAACGCCTATACTTCCATGTTCGTTTCCTCTGAACTGGTAAAATGGAACATCAAAGATCTGAAGGTGCTGGATCGTGTGCCTACTTACTATTCTGTAGGTCACTTATCAGTTCCTGGTGGTCCTACGAAAAAGCCTCATGGCAAATACGTGATCGCATACAACAAGATTACTAAAGACCGCTACCTGCCTACAGGTCCCGAGTTGGCACAAAGCGCCCAGTTGTATGACATCAGTGGAGAAAAGATGAAACTCTTACTGGACTTCCCAACTGTTGGTGAACCGCACTATGCAGAAGCTATTCCTGCTTCGCTGGTGATGAAAAACAGCAAGAAGATCTATAAAATTGAAGAAAACCAGCATCCGTTTGCTGCTAAAGGTGACAATCAAACAAAAGTTGAACGCAAAGGCAATGAAGTGCATGTTTATATGACGGCTGTTCGCTCTCACCTGACTCCGGACAATATTGAAGGGGTGAAATTGGGAGATGTGGTTTACTTCCATGTAACCAACGTAGAGCAGGATTGGGATGTACCGCATGGGTTTGCCATCAAAGGCGCTAACAACGCAGAGATCCTGATTATGCCTGGTGAAACACAAACTTTGAAATGGCAGCCCGACAGAACCGGCGTGTTCCCATTTTATTGTACCGACTTCTGTTCTGCCCTGCACCAGGAAATGTCAGGATATATCCGTATTTCCCCGGCAGGCAGCAATGTAGCCTTGCATTACAGCACCGGCACCAACCTGCCCGCAGCAACAGCAACAAACGCACCTGCGGTTGACGCTACCAATACCAAAACTTCTAAATAAAATGAACAGGGCAGCCCTCAAGCGGCTGCTCTTTTTTAAATCCTAACTGTTCAAAAATTTGTTTGCTCTTTATGAAAAAAATGATCAATTTTTCACTGTTGGCCCTCATCGCTTTATTTGCCTTTGCATGTAATGCTTCAACAAATGAAGTTCAATCTTCTACAGAAGAAAATCAATCCGTAGGCGGCCAGTCTGCTGTCCAGGATGAGGAATCGCAAAAAGACATTGTAAAAGTTGCATCCTCTTCCAAAGATCATAGCACGCTTGTTACAGCAGTGAAACAAGCCGAACTGGTAGATGTGCTCTCCAATGCTGGGCCGTTTACAGTGTTTGCACCGACCAATGCTGCTTTTGACAAAGTACCCAAAGAAACGTTAGATGCCCTGATGAAAGATGATAAAAAAGCGGAACTACAGGATATTCTTCAATACCACGTTTCTGTTGGCGTTTTTAAAGCAGAAATGTTGCAGGATGGACAAGTAATCAACCAGGCGAATAGCAAAAACATTACCATCAGCAAAAAGGATGAAAAACTGGTAGTGAACGGAACTGCAACTATTGTAGCGAGTATACCGGCCGCAAACGGCATCATTCATGTAATTGATGGAGTCTTGCTGCCGCAGTAATTAGATTTTTTGTTATAACAATACAGCTTCCGGGCTCGACTCATCCCGGAAGCTTTTAAAAGAAAGGTTATGAAAAAGATGAGCACAATTTCCAGAACACTTATTGCAGTTGCCTCGTTGGCATTATTGGTTACAATTTTCCTACCCGTTTGGATCATAGACTTGGTAGCACCTCAATATCCCGAAGGCCTCAGCATGCAGATTTGGCTGAATAAGATCACTGGCCAGGTAGAAATTATCAATGGTCTGAACCACTACATAGGTATGAAACACATTAAAGCAGAAATGTTTCCCGAGTTCACCTACCTTGTATATGTAGTTGGTGCTTTTGTAGTTTTAGGACTATTAATCGCCCTGATCGGAAACCGAAACGTATTACTTGGCTTCATATTACTCTTGGTTGCAGGTGGCGTATTAGCCATGTACGATTTTTACCAATGGGGTTATGATTATGGTCACAACCTTGATCCTACCGCTGCTATCCAGGTGCCTGGTTTATCATACCAACCACCTCTGATTGGCAAAAAACAGCTTCTAAATTTTATCGCTTACTCTTATCCTGCCAGTGGGGGATGGATTATAGTTGTTGCCGGAGCTACATTTATTACAGTGTGGATATTAGAAACCCTTCGCTGGCGCAGAATAAAGAATAGCAACAAACATACAGGTACAAAGACCAGGCATGTTGCAGTTGTTACAATTTTATTGGCAGTAACCTTTACATCCTGCAAATCCGGTCCTGAACCATTTAATTATGGTAAAGACGGTTGTCATTTTTGCAAGATGACTATAATGTCTCCACAGTTTGGCGCAGAAGTTATTACCAAAAAGGGTAAAATATTAAAGTTTGATGATATGCATTGTCTGATCAGTGCCCTGAAAAAAGGCGAAATGAAGCAAGAAGATATCGCACAAAACTTAGTGATCAATTATCAGAAAGAGAACGACTTTCTCAACGCAGAAACAGCAACTTATGTAGTGAGCAGTCAAATTCATAGCCCAATGAATAGCAATGCAGCAGCCCTTAGTAATGCCCAGGCGGCAGCGGAATTGCACAAAACTGTGAATGGCCAGATAATGAATTGGCAAACTTTATACAATCAAGTTCAATAATGAAAAAACTACTCCTGATAGCATGTGTTTTAGTGGCTTTGCCGGGCCTATGCCGTTCGTTGGTTGTAGGAAAGGGACAAGCTTACCCTACAATAAGAGCGGCTGTTGCTGCTGCTCAGGATGGTGATACTGTTCTTGTAAAAAAAGGAACATATTATATCAACAATATCATTATAACCAAATCAATTGCCCTTATTGGTGAGAATTACCCCTTGCTGCACGGAGCTGATAAATACGAGATCTTCACAGTTAGTGGACATAATATTACAATCAATGGTTTTCATTTTACCAATTCAGGCTACTCAGCCATGAATGACTTTGCGTCAGTGAAAATTGTGGACGCGGATAATATTGTTTTTGAAAACAACCGGCTCATCAATGCTTATTTTGGTGTACATGTAGCCAACAGCCATCACTTTACCATACGAAACAACTACTTCAATGGACTTACCAAGTCCGAACAAACTACGGGTAATGGTATCCACCTGTGGAAATGCACCAAGGCATTGATCGAGAACAATGAAATACACGGCCATCGCGATGGTATTTATTTTGAGTTTGTTGCACAGTCACTCATCCGGAAAAACTTAAGCGAAGGCAATATCCGCTATGGTTTGCACTTCATGTTTTCAAATGATGACTGGTATGAAGAAAACACCTTTAAAAACAATGGCGCCGGCGTAGCAGTAATGTACTCGAAGCTCGTAACCATGCTACGAAACAGTTTTGACAGTAATTGGGGAGCCGCTGCCTATGGTTTATTGCTTAAAGAAATTACTGACAGCAAGATTGAGCATAATAATTTTTACCAAAACACGGTAGGCATTTATATGGAAGGCACTAGCCGCATAAATGTCCAAAACAATATTTTTAAAGCCAACGGCTGGGCTGCCAAGGTTCAGGCAAGTTGCATGGATAACACCTTCTTTCACAACAACTTCCTGGCGAATACATTTGATATTGGCACTAACGGCTCATTGGTGCTGAACACTTTCAATAATAATTATTGGGATAAATATGAGGGTTATGATCTAAATAAGGACGGGTTTGGTGATGTGGCCTATCACCCGGTTAGCATGTACTCTACAATTGTCGAAAGCAGTCCAAATACATTGATGCTTTTACGCAGCTTTATGGTTTCGTTGCTGGATAAAGCAGAACGTGCCATCCCGAGCCTGACACCAGAAAATCTGCGTGATGAACAACCATTGATGAAAGTACTAAAATATTGAAACAATGATCACTATAAAGAATCTACATAAAAAATTCAAAAAGCTGCATGCTTTGAACGATGTCAGTGCGTCGTTCTGCAAAGGACAGGTAGTATCCTTGATCGGACCCAACGGATCCGGTAAAACAACGCTGATCAAATCTATCCTTGGCATAGTAAAACCTGATGCAGGTAACATTCTGTTCAATGGTCAACCAAT
>CBKWHA010000078.1:0-21443 GCA_966674115.1 uncultured Chitinophagaceae bacterium | reverse complement strand
AAAAGCCCGTCGCGGTGCTCATTTTGCCCAGTCTATTTATTACAGCTATATGGGCCGTGAAGTAGGTCTTGAACGCAATGCTGATAAAGCTTTCGAGGCGCTTCAAAAAGAGATCAGCCTTTATCCTGAGGACCGTAAAGACTATATAATCAGCTATGTAATATTGGCGGCAAGGAATTCCAAAGACGAAATGCCAGCCTTGGTGCAAAAAGAAATTGAAGCTGCATTGAAAAACGGCCTGCATACAGAAGCAGATTACAATCTATTAGCTTCTCTGTACTATTGGGGTAAACTTCCTGAACAAAGAAAATTTATCGAGGAACTTATAAAAGAAAAGTTTCCCAACGGCACCTGGAAGGCCGGAGAGTTTATGAATAAGTTTTATAGAGAGCAAGACCCCGAAGTAATGAAAGCTATGGCAAAAGAAGCAGAAGCAAAGATAAAAACCGACTCCAACTGGAAAGCTCATCAAAATGCTTTGCCGGATATCAAGATCCGTGTGCTTTCGCTCTACAAAGACAGAAAAGAATGGGACAAGCTCAAGCAGGCCATACAGGAAATAAATCCGGAAATGACAAATAGCGTTGCTATGATGTATAACAATATCGCCTGGAGAATGCAGGGAAAGAACGAGAGCCTCGCTCAGGCCGAAGAACTTTCCCGTCTTGCTACAGAACATGCGAAAAGTGAAATGCAGCACCCTAAAGAAAAGAAGCCTTCTCATCAAACTACTAAACAATGGGAGAAATCGCGTCGCGAGCGTTACGCCATGTTTGCCGATACCTACGCAATGGTGATGTATCGCATGGGCGATTATCAAAAAGGTTTCTCTTTTACCAGGGAAGCAGCACTGGATATACATAACGGCAATGATGTAGCGAATAATACTACCTATGCCCTGCTGGCAGAAAAGGTATTGCCGGCAGATAAGTACAAAACACAATTGGAAAACTTCATTCGCAAAGGCCATGCTAATAAAGAAATAAAAGAGGTACTGCAAAGAGCCTACGTGAAGGAGAAGGGCAGTGAGGATGGCTATGACAATTATATGGCAGCCCTGGAAAAAGAAGAACGGTTAAGAATGCTCGAAGAGCTTCGTAAGACCATGCTGGACAATCCGGCCCCGGCTTTTGCCTTATATGACCTGGCAGGTAAACAGATAAGCCTTGAAAGCTTAAAAGGTAAAACAGTAGTAGTTGATTTCTGGGCTACCTGGTGCGGTCCCTGCATCGCCTCTTTCCCTGGCATGCAGAAGGTGGTAACTAAGTTCAAAGATAACCCTGATGTTGTATTCCTGTTTGTTGATACCTGGGAAAGCACTGATGATAAAAAGAAAAATGCCGCTGAATTCATAGCCAATAAAAAGTTGGATCTACATGTGTTGTTGGATGATGAGAATAAAGTGGTGGAACAATTTAAAGTAGAAGGTGTGCCCACTAAATTTGTGATCGATAAGAACGGAGTGATCCGCTTTAAGTCCGTTGGCTACGGTGGAAATGACGACAAGCTGGTCACCGAACTGACTGCCATGATTGAACTGGCCTCCCTTTAACTTCCTGCACACTAATTGCATTACGTTTGCCATAATAAACCATATTATGGCAAACGTAAAAATTACAAACACAGAAAAAGTTTCAGATAGGCGCTTTACACTGAAGAGAATAAGCTTTGAGGTGCAAAAAGAGGATGGAAGCTGGCAAAGCCAGAGCCGGGATGTCTTTGATCATGGCAATGCTGCTGCAGCTTTACTGTATAACAAGGACATACAAACGATCATTCTTACTGAACAGTTCCGCTTGCCAACTTATTTAAATGGTAATCCCTCAGGCATGCTTTTAGAAGTACCGGCCGGCCTTCTGGATGAAGGTGAAGATCCGGCAGATACTATAAAAAGGGAAATAACCGAAGAAACTGGATATGAGGTTTCAGACGTCCAGAAGGTGTATGAAGCGTACACATCAGCAGGTTCCTTAACAGAATTGCTGTACCTGTATATTGCTGAATATAGTGAACATCACAAAGTAAGTGAAGGTGGTGGCCTGCACCATGAAGGTGAAATCATTAAGGTGGTTGAAATGCCCTTTAGTCAAGCCGTTCATTTGCTGGAGCAAGGCAGGATCAGGGATGCAAAAACCATTATGCTCCTGCAATACGCAATGTTGAAAGGAATCATAAAGTAACAAACAACCATTCACCATACACAGTTACCGCTAGCACAATCATTTGTAATATTATGTATATACTTTATAGTATACTTTAGAATTTCGTAACTTAGGAGTAAATATCAAAATATGTATGAGCATGCCATTTCACGGATTGCCATCTATATATTAGCACTAGTAATGCTTGCTTTTGGTATATATCATTTCCTTCATCCCAAGAACTTAATGGTATATGTTCCATCTTATATTCCAGGTGGCCTTGTATGGGTTTACGTTGTAGGTATAGCATTTATCCTTGCAGCAATTGCCTTTATCGTCAACCGGCAGGCTAGATTGGCAGGATACCTGCTGGCAGCATTGCTTTTCATTTTTGTACTCTTTATCCACCTACCCAACTTTATGAATGCCGGAGACGCTGAAATGCGTCAAATGGCATTGGTAAATTTATTGAAAGATACTGCTCTGGCAGCCTTTGCTTTACACATCGGTGCTAATGCCAAAACTGTAGAATAAGAATAGTTCAGTGATAAGGTGACTCCCGCTGCTGGTATGACATTTGTGCCAGTCACTATATTACAACCATAAAACGTAACTATGAACCAAGCATTGATCAATAAAAGGCAAGAAAGCGCTTTTAGTGAAAGAGAGCTATACAACAATGTTTACCTCGTAGCACCTGGCGTATGGCGGTTGAAAGACATATTTGTGAACATGTACCTGATCCAGAACCCCGATGCTGATTCATGGATATTGGTAGACACCGGTTTAAAATCATCAGCTCCTAAAATAAAAAAAATGATAGGTGAGGTACTGGAGCCGGGTAGTGTACCCAATGCAATTGTACTTACCCATGGTCATTTTGACCATGTTGGTTCACTACGGAATCTTTTAGATGTATGGAATACTACTGTATATGCACACAAGCTTGAAATGCCTTACCTGGCAGGCAAAGCTTCTTATCCGCCTCCTGATCCCAGTGCAGGTGGAGGGCTCATGTCTACATTATCTTTTACCTATCCAAAAGGTCCCATAGATGCTCATGACCGTATACAGGAACTGCCGGAAGATGGTTCTGTTCCTGGCTTGCCTGGATGGAGGTGGATTCATACACCTGGACATGCACCTGGACACATCAGCTTATTCCGCGAAAAGGATGGTGTGCTGGTAGCCGGAGATGCCTTTGTTACCACCAGGCAGGAATCCATTTTTTCTGTAATGACACAAAAGAGAGAGGTCTGTGGACCACCCAAATACTTTACACCTGACTGGGGCTCAGCAGCAAGATCAGTGAAAGCATTGGCAGCACTGGAGCCAAACGTTGTGACTACAGGCCATGGCCATGCCATTTACGGGAATGAAGCCCGCCATGGTTTACACAAGCTGGCCAGGGAATTCTGGCAATTAGCTATGCCTGGAACGGGCCGGTATGTAAAAGAACCAGCACTGTTTAATGAAGACGGACCAACTTATATTCCAAAGAAAAAAGGCGGCATGTTGCTTAGGATTCTGGCGGCAGGGGCTCTGCTGGCAGCTGGATATTATCTGTATAAAAGGCGCCAGAAAAAACTGGGTGCAACCCTGATGAGCAGCTCGCTGCAAGTATTAACAGGCGCAGCACCGGCTGCTGCTGCAACTGCGGTCAGCTCCCCAATGGCAGCAATCGCTCCATTGTTAAAGCTGTAGGGTGCAATGCTAGCCAGAAAAAGATCAAAGAAAAGGAATTGGGGAGCTGAACTTAGAGAACTCATCAAATCTTAACCAATCAGCTTCTTAATAAGTTCTGATCCCGATTTCTTTTGCCTATTGCTCATTGCCTATTGCTTATTGTCTATTGCCAATTCCCACCCCCTCATTCATTTGCTCAAAACAAGTAAGCGGCAAAGTATAATTATTGAAAGAATGCACATTCAGGAAATAGCCAATGGTCCCAGCCAGTTGCTTTTGATACAGTTGAATGCGCTGCTGATTTGCTCCAATTTCTTTGACGCCGTTGCCCAATAAGGCCAGCCACGTCTCGGATGAACCTTTTACCCAGAAACTATGCTTGTGCCAGTTTGATCGCTTGTTTCCACGGCCGTGGTCTGTAGTTATAATGAACGTGATGTTTTCACGGTAAAACGGGATCTTTTGTGTAAGTTGCCACAACCATCCAATGATTTTATCGGATAGGTGTGCCTGTTGCAGGTACGCTCCATACAATCGCTGATGTGCAGCTTCATCTGTACCGCCTAAGCCAATGTGCAATAGGCGAGGTAGCTTTTTGCTGATGTATTCTTTTGCGGCTGCAAAAGTAAAAAGGTCATTGCGAACCGAATTATCTTTCTCACCATGCTCTTGTACAAAATGACGTACTGAAGCCGGAAGGCCAGCCAGATTCGGCCTGCTGTTGCAGTCTATATACAACCGGCTTCTCGGCTTATTGAATATATAAGGAAAAACATCCCATGATGTGATGGCCGCCACTTTACCTCTGAACTGTGGCAGTTGGTTGAGGTGTTCTAAAAAAGAAACATTTTGATTCCTGATCTTTTTATTGCTGAAAATGCTTGGGTCCGTACTACCGGTAAAGATTTCATTATACCCTGCATAGGAAAGTGCATAAAGGTTCGAAACATTCACCTTGCTGTTGTAAGTGCGGTTGCCATACAACTGGCCATGTTGAGCAATTACGCTCCAGGTAAAAGGCATTAACTTTTTCCTTCTTACTACTACATCTTCATCCCAGAAAGCCTTTTTCAATTCCGCTTTATCAGGTGTGGTAATTTCATTCAGCAACATTTCATCTGCACCGGTAAAAAGCTCCTGCCAGCGAAACCCGTCCAGTGTGATCACAAATACATTGTTTCCGTTCGGCTTATCTCGCTTTTGGAGAATAACAGCATGACCAACTGTCTTACTGTAAAGAAATAGCATCACGGCTACTAAAGCTAATTTCATAGCCCACCTCCTTTTCAAATCTGCGCTTATTCCTCAATCAATAAACCGCATCTTCCTCTCTGGAAGTTTTGTCTTTATCTGTAAGCTTTTCATCACTTCTGCCCATAGATCCTAAACCTGATGCATGAGCGTTTTTTACCTCAGTGAAACGGGTGTTTTCAGGCACTTTTTCTTTAACTCTTTCGCTTTCTGAAGAGGAAGGTGTATTGCTGTTTCTAGCTTGGTCCTGCAATTCATTTCTATCAATATTCATGAGCAATAGTTTAAAAGTAGAACGGAAAATCTTATGCCAAGAACACACTACCTCCCCTACCACCCCGGAATGAAGTTCAATCCGAAATTGGCATTCCGGAATCCTCCGTTTTGCCATGGTATGGCATAGAACGGTTCAATAACCATATAGCCGAAAAGGTTAATACGCAAAGAAACACCACTGCTCATGATCAACTGTGCATTGTTTCTGGAAAAGCCAATGTTCTTAATTCCTCCCGCGATATTTGTCCTTCCCCATGCTATGCCTGCATCAGTAAACAAATTCAGTTCGGAAAAGAAAAAACGGGATTTAATACCAGACAGGCGCTCCGGACCGGTAAGCGGATACCGCAACTCCGCATTGGCTACATACATTTTACTGCCGATAAGATCATTAATGGTAATCTCATCAGTGATGTTCCCGTCATCGGCAAATTGCAAGGCTTCATAACCCCGTACAAGGCTAGGATAGCCAACATACAGGGGCGGCAATAGACCGCTTTCTGCATCACGTCCAAAACGCGCAACATAAAGGTTCCTGGCAGCCAGCGTGAATGGTGCAAAACGGAAATATTTCCGGTAGTCTGCCAGTATATTCTGCAGGTTTACAACGCCTACATATTGCCCGGCTTCAAACCGGAAGCGATGCCCTCTCAGCGGAGAGGCCACACCCGAAAATGAATTATCGCCAACAAAGGCCACATAGCCTTGTCCGAATCCAAAACCTTCGGGAGTAGGCTGCCGTTCTTTTTTCCTACCAATAAAAATAGTGCCTGTAGGATCATAATAATCTGTGTACCGGTCCATACGGTAGTAATAACGCGCATAGGATAAGCCAGCCTCCAGGCGTCTTGTTTGCGAAAAGGGGTGTGCCGCAAAAACAGAAGCCTGGTCTTCAAACGTACGCAACAGGTCGAGCGAATAATTCAATACCTGTTGTGTATCACCTTCACTGATTTCCAGAGAATCCAGGAACAAATATTGAGCACCACTTAAATAAGGCACATGCGACAGGCTTACGCCCCAGTTCAACCTGCTCTTTTGATTCAGGTAGGCAAATTGGCTCGCAAGATCATAGATCTCCCCATTTAAAGATACAGCGCCAAACAACTGGTTATTGCCTAGAATATCGCTAAACAGACCATTTACACCGCCGGCTAGGCCCGTCCCAAAACCGCCACCAGTAGTAACGCCCACACCGGTATTGCCTATATAATCCAACTGAAACTTCGGTTCATAGGGAACTTCTTTAAATGTATCAGAGGACACGATATCAAATGGAGTATTAATTAGATTGCCTTGTACAAGGCTTTGCCGGGTACGTTCTAAAGGGGGCAACACGGCAGCCTGCATGTTCACATCACCGGCATCAACCGCAACAGGTGTAAACGACTTACTGCTGGCAGAATAAATAGAATAGACATCATTGGTATAATAGGTATAGACAATTTTATCTGATTTTCTGGAGGCACTAATGGCTGGGGCAAATAAGGTAATGCCTGTAATACCTGTAAAAAAGTTTGTTAACCTGTTAAGCTGTTTGCCAGATAAGTTGTAGCTGTACAGGTTGCGAAAACCATCACGGTCAGACAGGAAATAGATCACATTATTATCCTGTGCAAATACCGGGTTCAGATTATTGGCGCCAGGAAAAAAGTCGAGATTGGTTACCGACTTCGCTTCCAGGTTGAACAAGGCAATATTATGGCTATAATGATGCTGAACTGGCCTGCTACCGATACTAAGTCTATCAGTGGCAAATACGATCCACCTTCCATCAGGAGAATAGGAAGGCTGCAGATCAGAAAAACGGTCGTTGGTGAGCTGTGTAACCTTCCCATTTTCCAAGTGATAGAGGTACAAATCGCTTTGACCGTCAACAAGACCAGTCATTACAATGCTTTTACCATCCGGCGACCAGGTTGGGTTACTGATGGCGGGCACACCGGGTATTTCGATCTGACGCTCAATTTTGCCTCTGTCTGCACGGGCAATGATCAGGCGGTTACGGCCTTTGGCAAAGGCCACAAATGCCAGTTGCCGGCTGTCAGGCGACCAGGCTACAGAAGATTCAAAAGAGCTAT
The DNA here is from genome assembly GCA_966674115.1 of uncultured Chitinophagaceae bacterium. GTDB lineage: Bacteria > Bacteroidota > Bacteroidia > Chitinophagales > Chitinophagaceae > Flavisolibacter. Next base: position 14,008 of record CBKWHA010000078.1, on the reverse strand, counting down.
ACTCATCAATATGTGAGGTAAACGAACTAGTGGTTACTTTTTCCAGGTTATTACCAGTCGCAGCATCTGCCACATACAAATCAAGCGAAAACAGGTCTCTTTCTGTCCAGAAAGCTACCCTGCTGCCATCCGGGCTGATAGAGGGAACAATATTTATTTCACCTGCATTATGCTTAGCCACAAGTCTTGTTCCAACGGCACTATTTGATGTGGTTTTCTGGTAAGGCGCATAGGCCTTTTGTAATGCCTCTTTCCATTTTTCGGAGAATTTCTTGGCATCCAGTCCTAAAACGGTTTTAATGGCATTTTCATAGCCATCCCTGGCCGTTCGCATAAATAGCCTTTTTATGGTAGTATCGCCCCAAATACCGCCTACATAAGCCCAAAAAGCCTCACCCCACCTGTACGGGAAATACTGATCCGGCCGGTTAGTTAAATCTTTAAGCGTTGGTAATTTATTGGCAGCAACTGCGCTTCGTAGCCAAATAGCTGTATGGGCATCCAGATTGCCTATGGACATATATTCTGCCAGGCCTTCAACCATCCACAACGGCAGGTTGGCCAGTGCACTTAGAGAAAGGGAGTCAAGTACCATATGGTATTGAAAAGCATGCACCAGCTCATGCCCCAGCACATGGTCTGTCTGTGCATTTGATTCCATAAAAGGCATGATCACACGGTTCTTCAAAGCTTCTGTTACACCTCCGGTTCCCACACCGATCATCCCCTCGATGGCACGTGTCTGCTGAAAATCTGCATGGTTATTATAAAAGATTATTGGGTTTGACCGCTTGAATGTATCTTTTAAAACAGACTGGTGCATCTGGTACCATTGCTCACTTTGTTGCGCCATTCGGTCGCGTACAGTTTCATTATTCAAATAATGATAGATCTCAAAATTGGGCGTTTGCAGCACTTTAAAATCAAATCGCCTGTAATTCACCTTATTTCGGCCAAAATATTGGCTATGGACAGGATGTAAACCTACTACAGCAACAAGAAACCAAAAAAATACATAACGGTAGATAAACTTACTCATATTCTTGGCTTTTCGTGGTAATCGTATTAGAGCAAATTGTACACCATTCAACCTTTTTACTTTCCACTATCCATAAACGAATAACACTTTTGCACAAGTACAAAAGAAATGTTAGAAACGAGCTTATCAGGAGCGGTACTCCGCCAGAGACGTATTGATCAGCTTATTGAGACTATTAATACACATTCGTACATATCTTTGGCCTCTGATTTGCCACAACAATTAGTAATTCACCCTTTTTATAATCAAAAAACCAAGTAATATGGCAGAAGTAAACCTTACAGCTTATAATGTAAAAACCAAAGAAAAGAACGTTCCCATCCAGGACCCCGTAATTACCAAAACTGCAAAAGGAGCGTATATGGTTCAGGGCCATGATGGGAAAGGAAACAAGCTGACCACCTTATGTAATGAAGAGAAAGCATTGGCCGCCATAAAATCCGGTATGGCTAAACAGGGATGGTAAACAGATGAAACTATTATAATAGAAAAGGTGTAGTTGAGCTACACCTTTTCTATTATTACCAATTACTTTCCCGCCTGATCCCAAATTCTTAAATCCCGAAATCTCTAAATCTCGAAATTTCAAATCAGCAATCCCCTTCTATCCTTCTATCAAAAAATACATTTTCAAATTTTAAAATTAATAATATCTGCTGATCATTAAATAAACAATTGGTCCCGACAATGCCACATAAAACCAGATCGGCCAGGTGACCTTTGCCAATTTACGATGTACAGCATTTTCGCTGATCAAAGCCCTGTAAGCGGTAAAAAGGATGAGGGGCAATGATAGCCCTGCCAGCAAGATATGTGTGCTTAAAACAAAAAAATATACCAATCTCATGCTTCCTGCTTCCAGCTTCTCGGCAGCACTTACGACACCATTTTTATCTACATCTCCGTACAAAGTGGACCCGGCAAATAAATGATGGCAAATGTAGCTAAGCAGAAACAGAATAGATAAGCCCATGGCTGCCAGCATTATATTCTTATGAGTGTTGTAGCGTCTTTTCTTGGCCATGACAATGCCGGCCACCAGCAAAATGGCAACCATTGTATTAATGATTGCATTAAGCTCTGCGAACAAATGTTCATTAAATCCCAGGTCAACTTTCAGGGTTACCCGCTCCAATGCAGTAACAGCCACAAAAATAACTATGGAAAAAATGAATATAATGATCCTTGCTTTTGAGTCATTTTTTGTTATTGCAATATTCATTTATATCTTTTTAAAAGGTAAATCAAAAGAAAAATACCAGCAATTGTAATAATGAAAATAATGGCCAGCATTTCCAGCTTGCCGGCAAAAACACCCTTACGTTTCGGGTCCTTCTCAAGAGATAGCAATACAATATCACGGGCTAATTGTTGTACTTCTGTGGTATCCAGCCCATGGTAATATCCTCGGATATTCCTGTTCCTGTCAATCAATACCATATAATCGGTATGAAAGAAACTGGTGTCTATACCCTGTCCGTCAACTAATCCTAGCTTGAAATGTTCAATGGAAAGATCATAGATCGATTTTTTGTTGCCTGTAAGCAACCACCAGTTCTCCGGATTGATTTGAAAGCGGTCGGCCCAGCGTTTTAAAGCATAGACATCATCTCGCTCAGGGTCCACTGAAAAAGAAAGAAAATGAACAAAATTGGGAAAACGGTCACCCACTCTGGCTGAAGACTTTATGTGATCTTGTAAAAGCTTCATGTTTTTCGTCAGCTTCGGGCAAATTGTAGGACATCTTGTAAAGAAAAAATCAGCTACAACAATTTTTTCACCTATTTCTTTCCAGCCCACTGTATCATTCAACTGGTTAACGAATGAAAAATCTGGTATCTTATGCCATACAGTATCATTTACCAACTTACCCTTCTTTGTTACGGAATAAACGGTATCATATATAAAGTGCCGTGGCATTGCTACAACATCCCTGCTCAACATCTTCATAATAAAGTAACTGACGAGAGGAATGGCTATAGCAATCAGCAACCCTAATAAAGCTTTTTTATTCATGATCTGTGGCTAAAAAAACACCGCCGCAAAATTAGGATTGCGGCGGTGAAGGGTATTTAAATATTTTGGTAAAAGAAATACCTGCAAAGCATTTAATTGAATGACTGCTGCGTTGTATCACCCATTCTTATTTGTCGCTTCATAGTTTGCTCCTGAAAATGTTTATCATAACGGTTCCTGCTGGTACGATATTCATTTCCGTCCCACAAAAAGGCGGCAATAAACCATATAAATAATAGCAAAGGAACTACTATGGTCATGATCATATTCCTGATCTCATCACCAAGGTGCATAAATATACTTACAATGTAAAACGCCTTAGCCAATGTAAGAATAACGATAACACCTTTTATAAATACTTGAGCCCATGCAGGAATATCAAAAAGGTACATTAATAAACCCAGCCCGAGCTCAATAACGGTTATGATCAGCAATATCCAGAATGTTCTCCATATTCTGCTGGTGTCTTCTGCTGGCTCGTGGTGAAACGTAACTTCTGTTGTATTTGAATGTTGATCCATTTCAAAATTCTTTATTAGTCATTAAATAAGATAAAAACAAAGGAATACAAATACCCATACAAGGTCTACAAAGTGCCAGTACAAACCGGCCTTTTCAATCATCAGGTAATGGCCTCTTTTGGCAAAAACATCGTTTTGAGCCATGAGGAGCATGATGGCATTGATGACTACGCCTGAAAATACGTGGAAGCCATGGAAGCCTGTAATGCCAAAGAAAAATCCGCCAAATGCAACAGGTCCTTTTTCCCTTACATGTAACTCAGCTACATTGACCATTCCTCTTAACTGCTCATCAGTCATGGCAGCCAATTGATGATGGTTCATGTCATGATGCTGAGAATGTACAATATTTACCAGTGCTTCATGAGGTGTATTTTTCAATGCATCCGCAATGGCTGCACCGTGAACAGGAGCACCAAAGGGATTTTCACGCACAGTCGTACCAATCACATCTAATTGATTACCTGCTAATACCACATGGTCACCTGTGATCAGGTGGGTCCACTCCCATGCCTGGCAGGATAAAAATGCTAAGCCACCTACTACTGTCCAACTTAACCATTTAACAACATCTTTTTTATTGTTATGATGACCGGCATGTACTGCTAATACCATGGTCACGGAGCTAAAGATCAAAACAAACGTCATTACACTCACAAAAGCTAATGGCAGGTTAGCATGCCCCATGCCTGGAAATGCATTGAATACAACGTTAGGGTCTGGCCAATAGTTCTGAGAAAAACGTATGGTTCCATAGGAAATCAGAAAAGCACCAAATGTAAAAGCATCACTCATAAGGAAATACCACATCATCAGCTTTCCATATTCCACATTGAACGGACTCTTTCCGCCACTCCACCAGTTGTTTTTAGTTACTACAGCAGTTGTCGCCATAAAGATTTTACGATTTACAAATTACAATTTCAAATATCAGATCTCAAATTACTTATCCTAGCCAAACAAAAAAGATTAACAGATATACCCACAGCACATCTACAAAATGCCAATAGGTACTTAAGACTTCCACCCCAACAGAATTATAAATTTTTTTCCTTCCAATAAAGGCCCTGATAATAACTACAAGTAAAGCTATAATTCCTCCAATCACATGAAGCGCATGCAAACCAGCAATTATATAAAGAAACTGCCCGGCACCCGCACCTTGAAACCTTACTCCATTCTCCCATAGCCAGTTAAATCCTAACCATTGAAATAATACAAAACCAAATCCCAATATCAGCGTTACAAGTAGCAATATTCTGTACTGACGCATATTCCGCTGCTTAAAACTACGTAAAGCCCCTTGTATAGTTAAGCTACTGATGATGATCAAAGCTGTAGAATACAAGAAATATGTAGGTGTCTCTACTACTTCCCAATTTGCCTGTTTGCTCTTGACAAGATATGCACTGGTTAAACCAGCAAACATCATAATAATACTGGCTATAGCAACCCAAAGCGCAAACTTATGGGGATGAATTCTATTATGTTGTTGGTTGCTCACAAGTACCATTTCAAATTTTATTTTCTTTTTTCTTTTTGCCCGATCCTTTTAGATCTTATCAAACAACATGGCCAGTAAAACAACTGGCAAATGAATATAACTGCTAAACATTACTCTTCTTGCTGCTTGCACACTCATCGCACTATACAAGCGCACACATTGTACAACTAAGAAGATATTAGCCAATAAGACGATGATCAGACCGACCATACCAATCATCCCTATATAATAAGGAACAATTCCTACAGGGATCAGCAACAATGAATATACTACCGCCTGCAATGCTGTAAACTTGGTAGGTCCTTTTTCACTGGGTAAAAGCTTAAATCCAGCTTTACTGTAATCCGTATGTGCTACCCATGCAATGGCCCAAAAATGGGGAAACTGCCACAAAAATTGAATAGCAAATAACACCCATCCACCAAGACTTAATTGATCATCACCCGCCGCCCAGCCAATCAGGCATGGCATCGCTCCGGGAAAAGCACCAACCAGGACAGCTATAGCATTTACTTTCTTAAGTGGCGTATAAATGAACGCATAAAGAAATAAACTAAATGCTGCCAATCCTGCACTCAACCAATTAAAAAAGTAGCCTAGGATAAGCACACCTGCAATTCCTGATAGAACGGCAAATATCCATCCATGTAAAACGCTCATCCGGCCTGCGGCTACAGGCCTTTTAGCCGTACGTTTCATTAGGGCATCTGTTTCCTTTTCTACCACCTGGTTGATAGCATTGGCACTGCCGGTTACCAACATCCCACCCGCAAATAAAAGAACGATCATCTGCAAATCATAGGCAACCACTTTGGGCGCCAGCAGATAAGAGATCACACTAGAAAACACAACCATTATACTCAACGACGGCTTTATCAATAGCAGGTAATCCTTTAAGATCGTCGCGTCCGCTTTTTCCGCCTGTCGAGGTGTTTCGTTCACTAATCTTCCTTGTTTACATGATTAATGCTTGGTCTCATTTGCTCCCACAGGTTCAGTTTGTGGAATAAAATCACGACCATCTTTGCTGTAATCATAAGGCCAACGATGTACTTCAGGAATTTCACCTACCCAGTTTCCATGTCCTGGATTGATTGGTGTGGTCCATTCAAGAGTCGTTGCACCCCATGGGTTCAGGCTACGCACCTTTCTTCCTTTCCAGATGGAATAAAAGAAGTTAAATACAAACATTAACTGAACCGCAAATACCACTATAGTTACTATTGATATAAAGATGTTCAAACCTTCAAATTGATTGAATGATGTCCATAAGCTGAAATCAAGATACCTTCTTGGAACACCTGCCAGACCCATATAGTGCATTGGCCAGAAAATGAGGTAAGCACCAATTAGGGTAACCCAGAAATGGATATAACCTAATGTATTATTCATATAACGGCCATACATTTTGGGGAACCAATGATACACACCAGCAAACATTCCAAAGAAAGCTGATACCCCCATCACAATATGAAAGTGCGCGATCACAAAATAAGTATCGTGAATATGGATATCAATGGTAGAGTTTCCTAAGAAAATACCTGTTAAACCACCCGATATAAACAAGCTTACAAAACCAATCGCGAAAAGCATTCCAGGCGTAAACCTGATATTGCCCCTCCAAATAGTTGTAATCCAGTTAAATACTTTAATAGCTGATGGGATCGCAATTAATAGTGTTAACAATACAAAGAAGGAACCAAGGAATGGATTCAAACCACTCACAAACATATGGTGAGCCCATACAAGGAAAGCAAGAATGGCAATCGCAAATAGAGAACCGATCATCGCCATGTATCCAAATATGGGTTTCCGTGAGTTCACACTCATGATTTCAGAGACCAATCCCATCGCTGGTAATATGATAATATATACTTCCGGGTGACCAAGGAACCAGAAAAGGTGTTGGTATAATATTGCACTACCGCCTTCATTGGGTAATACCTGGCCATTTACAACAATATCACTTAAATAAAAGCTGGTACCTAAATTCCTGTCAAATAACAACAGAATGAAACCTGCTAATAATACTGGGAATGAAAGAACACCTAAAATAGCCGTAAAGAACAAAGCCCAGATCGTCAACGGCATCCTGGTCATGCTCATACCTTTCGTACGCATGTTCAGGATTGTTGCTATATAGTTCAAACCTCCTAATAAAGAAGAAACTACAAACAATGCCATGCTGGTGATCCATAGGTCCATACCCAGTTTAGATCCAATAGAAGCTTGTCCCAATGCACTCAATGGTGGATAAGAGGTCCATCCGCCACTGGCAGGCCCGGTTTCAATGAATAAAGAAGACATCATCACGATACTGGCAATGAAGAAAAACCAGTAAGACAACATATTCATTAATGGAGACGCCATGTCACGGGCCCCAACCTGCAGAGGAATTAGTAAGTTGGCAAAGGTTCCGCTCAAACCACCAGTCAGCACAAAGAATACCAGGATCGTTCCGTGCATGGTTACCAGTGCATAATAAAACTCTGGCTGAATTTGACCACCTTTAGCCCATTTTCCGAAAAACGTTTCCAGAATATCAAAACTTTGACCAGGATACGCCAACTGTAAACGGAAAAGAACTGAAAACAAGGCTCCTATGATTGCCCAGATCATACCAGTGATCAAAAATTGCTTGGCAATTGTTTTATGATCCTGGCTGAAAATGTATTTTGTAATAAATGTTTCCTTGTGATGGACATGACCATTTCCATCATGATGAATTTCATGCGTCGCTACTTCCGCACCATGCACATGAATTGTTGTTTCGTTCTTCATATCAAGTATTTTACGACCCTACGGTTCAGCTAATTAGTTATTGAATAGATGTAGTTGCTTGTGTTTGTACAGCAGTTGTATCTGCAGCGGCTGACTGTGAAGGCTTTTGCATTTCCATTGCTGCTACATACTGTGGTTTCTTCGACAATATCCAACGGTCAAACTCCTCCTGCGTTTCCACTACAATCGTTCCTCTCATACTAAAATGGCCCTTCCCGCACATTTGGTCACATGAAATCTCATAATTAAAATCAGGACCATACTTTTCTCTCATCTGCTTTGTTGTGAACTTAGGCGTAAACCACATTGTAGTAGGAATACCCGGCACAGCATCCATTTTCATCCTGAAATGTGCCAAGCCAACATCATGTATTACATCCTTGGCGCCTATGATCAGTTTTACAGGCTTATTCACTACAACATGCATTTCCTGGCTCACATAAACATCATCATGGTTGTCTTTGTCGCTCCAGATTTGTCCTAAGGGGTTACCAGCTCCTTCATTGACCTCTTTATAATACCGCTTTCCCAGCTTTTTGTCTTTTCCTGGATAACGGAACTCCCATGCAAATTGTTTTCCGGTAACTTCAACTATCATTGATTCTTTTGGTGCTTCCCCGGTAATTTGAAACCAGTAATACAAACCAAAACCAACAAGAATGGTCAGTGTAATGGCGGGAATTACGGTCCAGATTACTTCCAGCTTATTGTTATGTGGAAAATAAAATGCCTTACGGTTCTCTTTTTCCTGGTATTTATAGGAAAACCAAAACAATAAGATCTGTGTAATGAAGAAAACAACACCGGTAATGGCTATCGTGATGTATAACATGGTATCGATCTTCTCACCATGGTCAGAGGCAGCCTCACCTAATATTTTCCCTTTTAATTTTTCATTGCAATACCATACACCTATCAGGCCAATGACTAAAAATGCGAGTAGCATAAAGGCATTGATCCGGTTATTTTCTTTACGGGTTTTTTCCTCACCCCGTAAAATTGCAACATATTCACTGGCTTTAGCGATCTGAAAAGTGATGATAAAGCCTAAGATCAAACAAACTATAATCCAAAAACTTGACATATTGAATTCAGTAAGCTGTTTACCGCTCCTTTTATGTGTGGTGAATAATGCTTTCTTTTAAGAAAGGGTGATTCTTTGCTATCAACGAATGTTTCGCCAGATGCCTTGCTGTCAGGAACATGATCAACCCTGCAAAACCTAGGGCAATACCCAGATCAGCTAAAATAAATGGCACATGTTGTTTGGAAACGCTTGGAAATACCATTTGGTAAAAATCCAGCCAATGACCAAAAAGAATCAGTACAGACATCATAGTGATGGTGCCGTAATTTCTTTTGGAACCGCGCTTCATCAATATCAATAAAGGAGCTAAAAAGTTGATGATCAGGTTTAAGAAGAAAATGGCACGGTACACACCCTGAAAACGTGGTTCGAAATAAACAGTTTCTTCCGGAATGTTGGCATACCAGATCAACATGAACTGGGAATACCAGAGGTAAGTCCAGAAGATAGAGAATGCAAACTGGAACTTTCCAAGGTCATGCAAATGTTCCCTGTTCACCAGCTCCAGGTATCCGTTGTTCTTCAGGAAAACAACATAAATAGTGATCAAAGCCATTCCCGCTACAAAAGAAGAAGCAAAAGTATACCAGCTATACATGGTAGAAAACCAATGCGCATCTATGCTCATCAACCAGAACCAGGGGATTGAAGACATCACTGTCAAAGAGAACAATACGATATATAAAGCTGCCCAAACAGTATTCTTCCAGATATATCTCTTACCTTCTTCAATTGTCAATGGTTCATTATCTATCGAAGTAGACAGTTGACGCATCTTACGGCCTAATAACCACCAACCAACAACTGTAATGATTGACCAAACAGTAAAGAAGCCTTTATTCAGAAAACCACTTTTTGCCAAAAGAACTTCATCATGTTTCACATGCTCAGCATCTGTCCAATGATAAATTTCATGGTTACCTCCAAACACAACAGCCAAAAGGATCAATAAAGTCAAAATACCAATCACTGGCACACAGGCTGAAATTGCTTCTGGCACTCTTCTAAATGACATCTGCCATCCGCCCCATGCTAAAGTAGTAGCACAGATAAAGAACATGGCCGCATTTACAACCAAAAGAAAATATACACTGTTTTGCAACAGGGAGGCCCAGAACCTGGTTTGTTCATGTGGGTCACTGCTAGCACCATGTGTTATAAATAATACAATAATAGACAACAATCCTACTGCCATCAATGCAAGTGACAGAGTATTGTATTTTTTGGGAATTAGAAATTGTTCTCTAAGTGCCATCACGATCTTTTTATAATGTTTCTTCTCTTATTTTGAAGTTGTTGTATCAGTTGATGATGCAGTTGCCGCAGTAGCAGGTCCTTGCTTTGCACGGATATACTTAATTACCTGCCAGCGCTGAGCTGGTTTCAATTGCGAAGCATAGCTACCCATCAGATTTTTACCATACACAATTACATGATACATCTGACCATCAGCCAAAGCTTTGGAATAATCATCCATTAAGTTTCTTGGCGCAGCAGGATAAGGCCCGTTACCGTCTTTCCATAATGGCCCGTTACCGTCCAGTTTACTGCCATGGCAAATTCCGCAATTAACAAGGTAAAGACGTTCAGCTTCTGTCATTTGACTCTTGCTCAAGGTCACCGTATCTAATGGGTTTTTATATGCTTTGGACTGAACATATCCTGAATCAGTTCCAGGATAAGGATAAGCAGCCATATCACCCCTGGCAATGGTTCCTGCAACAGGAGTCGCATTATAAGTAACGCCCTTATCTTTCAAAGCTTGATAATCGCCAATGTTATTATAACCATAAGTTTCAAAAGCGCGGCTATAAGCCATATCAGGCGCATAAATATTTCCTGGGTTATCGCCTTTGGCACTTCCGCAACTGATCATAGCAGTCCCTGCGAACAAAATGCCTGTAATGATTACTATTTTTTTCATGTTCTCTTACCTGGTTACTTTTAACTAATGGCTTCAACTTTTTCTCTATATAATTGGGTTTCCTTGTCGTAACGACCCATCCACCAGCCGGTCTCTTTATATTGTGTGCTGATCTCTTTCGCTCCTACGCTGTTCAAAAACTCACGTACTTCTTCTTCATTTGTTTTATCAGTGCATTCAATAGCCATTACAAACGTATCGTCCGTTGCTCTTAAATGAAAGTGATCCTTTTTCACAAATGGTGCCAACTGGCAGAGATAACAGAAGGTCAATACCATTCCCACAGCAGCAAACAATACAGTCAACTCAAATGTGATGGGTATCCAGGCCGGTAAGGCAAAAAAGGGCTTACCGCCAATGTTCATAGGCCAGTCTGTTGTAAATACCCATGTTATAAAGCTTAATGCTACTGTAGTACCGGTGATACCATAGATAAAACCAGCAGTGTGTAAACTGGTATCTCTTAAACCCATGGCAGCATCTAAACCATGTATGGGAAATGGCGTGTATACATCATGTATTTTATATCCTGCTTTACGCACCTGCTTCACTGCAGGAAAAAGCACGTTTTCATCATAAAAACAACCGACTACAAATTTTTTTATCGCCATAATAAAAAGTTCTTTTTAATAATTAATGTGCGTGGTGATGTGCAAACTCTTCGACACTCTCCTTCTCCACAACATCCATTTTTTGCTTGTAGCTTTCTCCATTCTTCTTCAGAATATGCTTGATTTCCGCTACTGCAATTACTGGGAAGAATTTTGCAAACAGAAAGTAACAAGTAAAGAATAATCCGAATGTTCCCATGTAAAATCCGATCTCCCAAATTGTGGGGCTATAATAAGTGCTCCAGGAAGAAGGAAGATAATCGCGGTACAGGGAAGTCACAATGATTACAAACCTTTCGAACCACATACCAATATTTACCAGGATGGACATAAAGAAGGTTACCAGTAGATTTCTGCGCATTTTTCTGAACCAGAAGATCTGAGGAGAGATCACGTTACAGCCCATCATCAGCCAATAACTCCAGCCATAAGGACTGAAAAGGTTAACACGGTTTTCTTTGAAGGCAAACCACTCATATTCTACATGTGAGTACCATGCCATGAAGAGCTCTGTGAGGTAAGCAATACCTACAATAGAACCTGTCAATACAATTACTTTATTCATTACTTCGATATGCTCTATGGTAATGTATTCTTCAAGGGCCAATACTTTTCTGGTCACCAGCAACAGTGTTTGCACCATGGCAAATCCTGAGAAGATCGCACCAGCCACAAAGTAGGGAGGAAAGATCGTTGTGTGCCAGCCTGGAATTACTGAAGTTGCAAAGTCAAAGGATACGATCGTGTGTACCGATAATACCAGGGGTGTTGACAAACCTGCTAATACCAGCGATAAAGCTTCATGTCTTTGCCAGTGCTTGGTAGATCCGGTCCAGCCAAAAGCAGTCAGACCATAAAAGAATTTTCTCCATTTTACTTTGGCCCTGTCACGCAGTGTAGCTAGGTCAGGCAATAAACCTGAATACCAGAATAACAGAGATACGGTAAAATAAGTAGAGATCGCAAATACGTCCCAAAGTAGAGGTGAGTTGAAGTTCACCCACAAAGGACCGCGCGTATTGGGATAAGGTAATACAAAGAAGGCCATCCACACACGACCCATGTGCCAGATTGGAAACTGACCGGCGCACATTACCGCAAAAATGGTCATCGCCTCAGCCGCGCGGTTTACCCCAGTTCTCCAGCCCTGACGGAAAAGCAAAAGGATCGCAGAGATCAGTGTTCCGGCGTGACCAATACCAACCCACCATACGAAGTTGGTAATGTCCCATCCCCAACCGATTGTCCTGTTCAGGTTCCACTGGCCAATACCATAGTGTACCTCACGATAAACGGAATAAACACCAAACAACAATAATGCAACTGAGATCAAGAAGCCTATCCACCACAACTTACTTGGATTTGCCTCCACTGGACGGCAGATATCTTCTGAAACCTGGTGGTAGTCTTTTTCGCCTACTACTAGTGGTGGTCTTACCTGCGATTCGTACTTAAGTAATGCCATAATTTTAAAGCTATGAGCCAATAGCTAATTGCTACAAGCTTTTTACAAATACCTCCCGTTTAACCAACGGAAGAATTCAATTCTCTATAATCTTAAAAAGATGTTTAACAATTCAAATAACTAAACCTAAAAATCAACGCTCTACCTTCACCTACATCCTCGTACCTCTAACTTCACACTTTATTCTAACCTCGTACCTCTAACCTCGTCCCTCGTACTTAACTCAATGATGTGCTTCCTCTGCCTTGTGTTCACTCGGAATTCCTGGCTCTACATTCTGTCCTGCGTGCTCTGCACCTGCATGCTCTTCTACATTTTCAACGATTTCATCTGTATTTCTCACTTTAGCGAGATAGCTAACATTGGGCAGCGTATGAATTTGTTCAATTACATAGAACAAACGGCCTGGATTCTCTCTGCGAATGGTTGATACCTGGCTCTTTTGATCATTGGCGTTACCGAAAATGATGGCGCTGGTTGGACAAGCCTGCATACAGGCAGTCTTTGCATCTCCATCTCTGAATTCTCTGTTTTCCAGTTTCACTTTCAGCTTGGCCTCCTGCGTACGCTGGATACAGAAGGTACATTTTTCCATTACACCACGGCTGCGCGTTACTACATCCGGATTCAGAACCATTCTGGTCAGTTCATCATTCATCTGCATTACAACCGGATCCAGTCCACCTTCTTCTACCAATGGTTGTTGGTTGTTTTTAAAGCTGTCTGCTCCCTGGTAATCAGCCCAGTTAAAGCGACGTACTTTATAAGGACAGTTATTGGCGCAATAACGGGTACCGATACAACGGTTATAGGCCATTTGGTTGATACCTTCAGAATTGTGCATAGTGGCCGCAACCGGACAAACGTTCTCACAAGGAGCGTTATCACAGTGCTGGCAAAGCATAGGCTGGAATACAACCGCTTTCAGATCATTAGGATCCTTATCATCACTTACAAAATAACGGTCTATACGCAGCCAGTACATCTCATGTGCCCTCAGCACTTCATGCTTACCTACAATTGGAACGTTATTTTCCAGGTGACAGGCTACTACACACGC
>CBKWHA010000077.1:0-22015 GCA_966674115.1 uncultured Chitinophagaceae bacterium | reverse complement strand
ATGAAGAAATATCGAGCCGGGGTTTTGTACGGCGAGGAGCTGGCGGCCCTCTACCAGGACGCCAAAGACAATGGCTTTGCCCTGCCGGCGGTCAACACCATCGGCACCAACAGCATCAATGCCACCCTGGAAGCCGCCGCTAAGGTCAACTCACCGGTCATCATCCAGTTCTCCAATGGCGGGGCCCAGTTCATTGCCGGCAAGGGCATGGCCAATGACCAGCTGCAGGCCAACATCCGGGGGGCCATCTCCGGGGCCCTGCACGTCCACAATGTGGCTCAGTACTACGGGGTGCCCGTGGTGCTGCATACCGACCACGCTGCCCACAAGTGGCTGCCCTGGATCAGTGGGCTGATCGAGGCCGGCGAGCAGTTCTTCAAAGAAAAGGGCCAGCCTTTGTTTTCCTCCCACATGCTGGACCTCTCCGAAGAACCTTTGGTTGAAAACATTGAAACCTCGGTAGCTTTTTATCAGCGCATGGCCCCCCTGGGCATGGGCATTGAGATCGAGCTGGGCGTCACCGGGGGCGAGGAAGACGGGGTGGACAACAGCGGGGTGGAGAATGACAAGCTCTACACCCAACCCCAGGAGGTGGCCTATGCCTATGAGCACTTAAAACAAGTAGGGCCGCTCTTTACCATTGCCGCGGCCTTTGGCAACGTACACGGGGTGTACTCGCCGGGTAATGTGGAACTCAGGCCCATCATCCTGAAAAACAGCCAGGAGTACATCAAACAAAATTATGGCACCGCAGACAAGCCGGTCTTCTTTGTCTTCCACGGGGGCAGTGGCTCGCCCCAGCACCAGATCCGGGAGGCGATCAGCTATGGGGCCATCAAGATGAACATCGACACCGACCTGCAGTGGGCCTTCTGGGAAGGGGTGCTGCAGAACTACCAAAAGTATGAGGCCTATTTGCAGGGCCAGCTGGGCAATCCCGAGGGAGCAGACAAGCCCAACAAGAAGCACTACGACCCAAGGGTGTGGCTGCGCAAGGGCGAGGAAAACTTCGTGAAACGCCTTACCCAAGCCTTTGAAGACCTCAACTGCCTCAACAGAAATGCTTAAGGTTAAAATACATCAATAAAAAGGGAGCTCCGAGGAGTTCCCTTTTTATTTAATGATCCAAACAATTGTTTGTCAATTTACTTCTTCCGTTTTGCCTAAATTTTATCTTTGACTAGACTTTTCATCCTTTTAACTTTAACCATATGACCACAACAAAAACTATTGAGCTTTTAGGCGAAAAAGCCGATCATCTTTTGCAGCACACCTGCCGTACCATTCTCAAAGAAGACCTGCATTTGCCCTCTCCTACTCATATAGATGACATTTGGATCAGCAGCAATCGAAACAATCAGGTATTGCGCTCCTTTCAAGGTATTTTAAATCATGGCCGTCTGGCTGGCACAGGCTATTGCAGCATTTTTCCGGTTGACCAGGGAATTGAACATAGCGGCGGGTCTGCCTTTGCACCTAACTCAATATATTTTGATCCTGAAAATATTATTAAACTGGCAATTGATGGCGGCTGTAACGCTGTGGCTTCTACCTATGGTGTTTTGGGCATAATGAGCCGGAAATATGCTCATAAGATCCCATTTGTTGTGAAGATCAATCACAATGAATTTTTAAGCTACCCCAACCGCTATGACCAAACACTATTCGGCACCATTAAAAGTGCCTGGAATATGGGGGCGGCTGCTATTGGTGCTACTATATACTGGGGTTCAGGAGAAAGTGCACGACAATTAAAAGAAATAGCAGAGGCTTTTGAATATGCACACGAACTGGGCATGGTAACTATTTTATGGTGTTATACCCGCAACAATGCCTTTAAAGTGGATGGTGTTGATTATCATACATCGGCTGATTTGACAGGACAGGCTAACCATTTAGGAGTCACTATTCAGGCAGATATCATCAAACAAAAAATGCCTACAAATAATGGCGGCTATCTGGCTACTAAACATGGCAAAACACATAAGTTGGTATATGAAAAACTAACCTCTGATCATCCAATAGACTTGTGCCGGTACCAGGTTTTAAATTGTTACAATGGCAGGGTTGGACTAATTAATAGTGGTGGAGAAAGTAAAGGAACCAGTGATCTGCAGGAGGCAGTAATAACTGCAGTTATCAATAAACGTGCTGGTGGCATGGGATTAATTTTGGGTCGTAAAGCATTTCAAAGACCATTTAACGAAGGCGTAGAAATGCTCCAGGCTATCCAGGATGTTTACCTTGATGAAAGTATTACTATAGCCTGACCTATATCAATTTGGAACGCCAAATTTATTTGACGTTCCAAATTTGAATAATTATTTTGTCTATTGTCAATTGCATATTATCTATATTCCACCTTAATTCATAATTCATGCTTGCCTCCCGCCGTCATTTTATACAAGAAATCGCCATACTTACAACCGGCTTAACTGTAGCTCCCCGCCTGTTCGCTAAAGGGTTTCAGGAAAACAACTCCTTTGAAATTTCATTAGCTGAATGGTCATTGCACAGAGCTTTACAAAGTAATAAAATGAACAACCTTGATTTTCCTGTTGTTGCCAAGCAGCAATATGGAATCAACACGGTTGAATATGTGAACCAATTCTTTAAAGACAAGGCAAAAGACGTAAATTACTTGAACCAATTGTTGCAACGCTGCAAAGACAATGGCGTAAAAAATCACTTGATCATGATTGATGGCGAAGGTGGATTGGGAGATACAGATGTCAAAAAACGGACGCAGGCCGTAGAAAATCATTACAAATGGGTGGACGCGGCCAGGCACCTTGGCTGCGCCACCATTCGGGTAAATGCATACGGTGTTGGCAATAGGGATGATGTTCAAAAAGCAGCTATCGAAGGTCTTAATAAACTGGGAGAATATGCCGAAAAAGCAGGCATCAACATTATAGTCGAAAATCATGGTGGTTATAGTTCCGACGGGCAATGGCTGGCAACAGTAATGAAAGCAGTAAATAAAAAGAATGTAGGCACTCTTCCTGACTTTGGCAACTTCTGTATCAAACGTGCTGAAGGCGACATATATTCAGGTAAATGCATTGAAGAATATGATCGCTACAAAGGCGTACAGGAAATGTTACCCTTTGCAAAAGGTGTCAGTGCAAAAACCTATGACTTCGATACGAATGGAAATTGCATAGAAACAGATTATACCAAAATGATGCAGATCGTAAAGGACTCTGGTTTCAATGGCTATATTGGTATTGAATATGAAGGCAATCAATTGAGTGAAGAAGAAGGCATACGCAAAACAAAAGCATTATTGGAAAAAGTAGCCTCGGCTGTTGGTTACAATTTACACAAAATGTAACATGCATCATTCTCACCTTCTCCTTCCTTCAAATTTGAAGTTTCGTGATTAAATGCCAGGCAATTTTAACTGTGCATCTTTTAAGTCCTTTATCAATTGCTCCTGAAACTTCAATTTAAGATCTGTAAAACCTTGAGCAGGTACCCATAAATTGATCATTACTTTATAACCATCAGATTCAACAGTTGAAACGCCCAAGCGAGGCTTGGGATCTTTCAAAATGGCATCTGTTGCGTCAATCCTGTTTTGTACAATGGCCCTAACCTCTTCGAATGAAATACCAAAACCAAACTTTATCTCGATATCCATCCTCCTCTTACCTTCACGGCTTAAATTAACGATCACCTCATTCGATAATTTGCTGTTGGGTATTACAACTGTTGTATTGCTATGTGTAGTTAAAATAGTAAAGAAGATCTGTATTGAATTGACAACGCCTTCATGTCCCTGCGCAATAATGCTGTCACCTACTTCAAAAGGTTTGAGCAATAAGATCAGTACGCCACTGGCAAAATTTTGTAACGTTCCCGAAAGTGCCAGACCAGCAGCTACACCAAGAGCACCAATAATGGTCGTAAAAATGGAAAGTTGCAATCCAAGTACCTGGATCAGTGTGATCACCAGCAATATATGTAATGCGGTAACGGACAGACTTACCAGGAAAGGCTGCAAAGAAGCATCAAAATTATGCCTAAGCATATGTCTTGTGATAGCTCTCTTTAATAATTTAATAAGCCACAAGCCTATAAAAAGTACAATGATTGCAATGAAAAGCCGTGGACCGACTGTAAGAATCCATCCATACGCTTTGTCATAAAATTTTTCCCAATTCATAATCGCTAAAGTAAAACATCAAATGGTTGGGCGAAGAAAAAATAATGCCATGTACTTTTAGCAATTTCCAAAAATTTTTAACTGTTTTTTAGACAGATAATTAACAATTACTCTTTTTAAACGAGTTATTTCTTTATTTTCATTGCACCTGTAGTCAAGAGGTCATGTTGCTATGTGATACAGATCTATTTACCATTAAGAAACTGAGAACCTTGATTCCGTTTACGTCTCGTAAACCTTCTCTTTCATTGGCTTTGTGGTTGATGTTTCTAAAACACTTTCTGCAACAAACTAGCCTCTTTCGAACACAGATTTATAAACAATTCTTAACTGCAACGAAAGATTAAAATGATTGTTTCTCAGGAGTTAACGATCCATTTCCCTGGAAAATTAGTTTTCGGCAACGGAACTCTGGAAAAATTGTCTGGAGAATTAACCAGCCTAGGAAGTTCAAAGGTTTTCATTGTCACAGTTTCCGCTCTGCTTCCTGCTATTGAAAAATTCATGGTCCAACTGAAAAATGAAAACATTAACGTAACAGTTGATACCAGTATTGTACAAGAACCTACATTCCAGGATTTTGAAAACCTTTTAAAGAAAGCCACCGTTTCCAATCCGGACGTAATAGTTGGAATAGGCGGCGGTAGTGTTTTGGACATAGCTAAATTAGTGGCTGCACAATTGGAAAGCACGCAAACACTGCAGGAAATTGTTGGCGTCGGCCTGCTCAAAGGCCGCAAAAAGAAACTGGTTTGTGTGCCAACAACTTCAGGTACCGGAAGCGAAGCTTCTCCCAATGCAATCCTGGTAGACGATGCTGACAATCAGAAGAAAGGCATTATCAGCCCTTATTTGGTTCCTGATATTGTCTATGTAGATCCTCTGCTGACCATTAGCGTACCACCACAGGTAACGGCTGCTACCGGGCTCGATGCCTTGACCCATTGCCTGGAGGCTTATACCAACAAATTCGCACATCCCTATATTGATATGTATGCCTTTGAAGGTATGCGGCTCATTGCCTCCGGCTTAGTAGAAGCTGTTCAGGATGGCAAAAATGAAGTTGCCAGGAGTGCGGTGGCCATGGGAAGCCTCTTAGGCGGCTTTTGCCTTGGCCCAGTTAATACAGCAGGCGTACATGCACTTTCTTATCCTTTAGGTAGTATGTTTCACCTGCCACATGGCTTATCCAATGCACTATTATTGCCTTATGTGATGGAATTTAACTTGCCTGCAGCTCCCGGGCGCTATGCTGGTGTTGCTCGGGCATTAGGATGCAGCAACGGAAAAGATGATCTGGAACTGGCCCTGAAAGGAATCCAAAAAATACAACTGCTGATCAAACAGTGCGGCATTCCTGCACGGCTTCGTGATGTAGGTATTACACAAGATGCTATTCCGCAAATGGCAACTGATGCTATGAAGATCACCAGGTTATTAAAAAATAACCCAAGGCCAATCACATTGGAAGATGCTATAGAAATTTATTCCAACGCCTATTAATAATATGATATGAATAAAAAATACGTGGGCATCGTTGTCCCGGCCATTACACCATTAACCTCTGAATGTAAACTAGATCATGAAGCAGTTGAAAAGATGTTTTCCAACTTCAGAAAATATGATGTGAAACCATTTATCCTGGGCACTACCGGCGAATCTGCTTCCTTACCAATTAATGTAAAATATGACTACATTCAAACAGCAGCTAAGTTAAAACAGCTTGGTGATGTATTATATGCAGGGATCTCGTCCAATTGCTTAGAAGAATCTGTAGAAATGGCAAAGCGCTGTTTTGATGCTGGTGTTGATGTGGTAGCAGCCACTCTCCCCACCTATTATGCACTTTCTGCTGAAGATATAAAAAAGTATTTCGAGCAGTTAGCCGATAAGATTAATGGCCCACTGATCATTTACAATATCCCTGCTACCACTCACATGTCAATCCCCTTGCAGGTAATCGAAGATTTAAGCTATCACACTAATATAGTGGGTATTAAAGATTCAGAAAGAAGTGAAGAACGTCTGAATGAGTCGCTCCGGTTATGGGCAAACCGACAAGATTTTTGCCATTTCTTAGGATGGGCTGCACAATCGGCTCATGCACTGCAAAACGGCAGCGATGGACTCATTCCCAGTACTGGTAATTTATATCCGCATATTTATTATGAAATGTTTCAGGCAGTAAAAAATGGAAACATTGATAAAGCTTACCAAATGCAGCACCAATCAGATCTCTTTGGCGTATTATACCAGTCTGGTCGTTTGCTGGGCGAATCACTGGCAGCCTTAAAAGTGTTAATGCAGGCAGTGGGTCTCTGCCAGTCATATATGATGCCTCCGCTACAAATGCTTTCAGAAGAAGAAGCTTCCAGCTTAGAGCGTAAGCTGGAAGAAATCGTAAATAAAGAAGAAGTAAAACTCTAAAACCAATAGTACATGTCTACAAAACCAATCATTGCCATTACCATGGGCGACCCGGCAAGTATAGGTCCGGAAATTGCCATCAAAGCCCTTTTAAATAAAAAAGTTTATGATACCTGCCGTCCTGTTCTGGTAGGAGATGCAGTTGTGTTTAATGATATTATCAACAGGCTCAATCTAAATGCACGCATTAACATAATCAATAACATAAAAGAAGCCCAATTCGAATACGGAGTTCCAGACGTACTCGATCTCCAACTGACAGACATTAAAAAATTGAAGCTGGGCGAAATCTCCGGCATGGCAGGTAACGCCTCATTCCAAGCAGTAAAGAAGGTGATTGAGCTGGCCATGGCGGGTGAAGTTGACGCCACGGTGACAGGCCCGATCAACAAAAAGTCCATCAATGAAGCCGGGCATCTGTTTGCCGGCCATACTGAAATATATGCGCATTACACGGGCACCAAAAAATATGCAATGTTACTGGTGGAAGAAGCAATGAAAGTGATTCATGTTTCTACCCACGTTTCTTTACGGCAGGCTTGTGACCTGGTGAAAAAGGACCGGATCGTAGAAGTGATCGAACTGTTGTACAATGGCATCCGGCAATTGGGAGATCAGAATGTAAAGATCGGTGTTGCCGGATTAAATCCTCACGCTGGCGATTCTGGCTTATTTGGTTGGGAAGATGAACAGGAAATCAAACCTGCTGTTGAAGAAGCAAAACGCCAAGGCTATGACGTAGAAGGACCTATACCCGCCGATACCTTGTTTTCAAAAGCAGCTACTGGCTATTATGGTGGCGTCGTGGCCATGTACCACGATCAGGGACATATTCCGTTTAAACTTACAGGTTTCCGCTGGAACGCACAGAAAAAACAGATGGATAGCGTGAAAGGCGTGAACATTACTATGGGGTTACCAATTATCAGGACTTCCGTGGATCATGGAACTGCATTTGAGATCGCCGGCAAAGGAGTAGCTTCTACCGATGCCATGCTGCTTGCCATTGAATCAGCCGTGCAGTTGAGTAAAAATAAAGTTATGGAAAAAGCTACTGCAATTTAAGATGTGGAGATATTGAGATTTCAAATTCCTGTAATCTCAGTTTTCCTTAATCATAAAATCCCAAAATTTTCCTTGATGATTGTTGTCATTGCAGATGATTTGACCGGAGCTGCAGAACTAGGTGGTATTGGCTTGCGCTATGGCATCCAGGTCAAGATCACTACCGACCTGGACGCATTAACCGAGGCTGAGTTATTAATTGTGGCTATGGATACCCGTTCAAAATCACAGCAGGAAGCAGAACAGGATATCGAAAACGTATGCAGGCAATTAATAGCAATGAAGCCTCGGTTTATCTTCAAGAAGATTGATTCCATATTACGGGGCCATATACTACCGGAGATAAAGGTTCAAATGAAATTGCTGGGTAAGCAAAGGACCTTGATCGTTTCGGCTAATCCGGCGTTGGGTAGAACAATTGTGGATGGCAGGTATATGTTTCATAATCAACCCATCCACCAGAGCAGTTTCGCACATGACCCTGAATTTCCCATTGCTTCATCAATAATTACAGACATGCTAAGGACTAAAAATGAAGTAGTGCATGTGCTAAAGAGCGATGAAGCTTTACCTGAAGAGGGATTTATTGTTGGCGAGGTGCAAACCGGGTCCGACCTTAGCTCATGGGCCAAACGCTTAACAGCAAACACACTAGCGGCAGGAGCAGCAGGTTTCTTTGAAGCAATACTGCAGGAACTCAATTACACACCAATTGCAACTGTAAAAAGAACAAAGTCTTTCAAACAGCCATTCTTGTTTGTCTGCGGTACAACGTTTCAAAAAAGCCGCGATGCCATTAAAAAAGAAAAAGAGAAAGGCGGACCTGTTACGTATATGCCAACCAATATCATCAAAGAAAGCAATCCTTCTAAAGAACAATATAACAAGTGGACCAACGAAATCATTTCTTTGATCCGCCTACACAAAACAGCCATCGTTGCCATTGATTCTCAATCTGCTGAAGAGGCCAGTGCATTAGCGCTCAGGGAACATATAGCTAATGTTGTGGCCGATGTACTTCAACGTACTGATGTACACGAACTTTTCCTGGAAGGCGGTTCTACGGCAGCAGCAATTCTCCGGAGATCTGGTATTTCTAACTTCCAACCTGCTGAACAGCTTGCTCCAGGTGTTATCCGCATGCAAGCCAATTCAAATCAAACGTTGTTTTTCACTTTAAAACCAGGCAGTTACGACTGGCCTGCATGCATCCCTATTTTTCATTCTTAAATCACTAACGCCCAAGCTATATGAAACAAACCTCTCTACACTTTATCGACTACAGCATTATTATTTTCTTTTTATTGGCAACCCTCTATTTTGGATTTCGCTTTGCCAAACGTCAGAAGTCTACCAAAACCTACTTTGCAGCCAATGGACGAATTCCGGCATGGGCTATTGGCATGTCGCTCCTAGCTACTTTGATCAGTAGTGTAACTTTCCTGGCTTATCCTGGCACAGGATACTCTTCTAACTGGATCCTGCTCGTACAGGGTTTGATGGTCCCTATTATATTGGTTGGAATGATCTGGTTCATTGTTCCCCTTTATCGCAAGGTGATCGGTTTAAGTACTTATGAATATTTTGAAAAACGGTTTGGTGCTTTTGCCCGGTATTACAGTTCTTTAGGCTTTGTGCTGCGGCAATTCTCAGGTATGGGTACTGTATTTTTTCTTTTATCCATAGCATTGAGCAATATGATTGGCAGCGATACCTTCCTTATATTAGTTGTTGTTGGTGGTATTATCATTTTGCTAAACCTGCTGGGTGGCATTGAAGCCGTGATCTGGCTGGATGTTTTCCAGGGATTCATGTTGTTTGCCACCGGCATTATCTGTTTAAGTGTTTTACTGTTTTCAACAGAAGGAGGCCCTGCAGCTATTTGGCAGATTGCAGCATCAAACGGGCGTACAGGCTTTGGTCCATACGACGTTGATTTCACCCGATTAACCTTTCTGGTAATGGCAATCAATGGAATTTTTTATGCGGTGCAGAAGTATGGAACAGATCAAACCGTTGTACAGCGCTACCTTACTGCTAAAACAGATAAAGCGGCCATTCGCGCTTCCCTTATGGGTATCTTACTGACCGTACCTGTTTGGACGATATTCATGTTCATCGGGACAGCACTTTTTGCCTATTACCAATTGAACCTCCTACCTGAAGGCATGAAAGCTGAATCTGTTTTTCCCCACTTCATCATGACCCAATTACCTGTTGGGCTAATTGGTTTGATCCTTTCTGCTATGATCTCCGCAGCCATCTGTAGCCTGAGCGCAGATTTGAATTCATTGGCTGCTGTGGGCGTAGAGGATTATTACAAAAAATTGCGACCCAACAGATCAGATAAAGAATACTTAAGAGCC
This sequence comes from uncultured Chitinophagaceae bacterium, assembly GCA_966674115.1. Classification (GTDB taxonomy): domain Bacteria; phylum Bacteroidota; class Bacteroidia; order Chitinophagales; family Chitinophagaceae; genus Flavisolibacter. Next base: position 11,986 of record CBKWHA010000077.1, on the reverse strand, counting down.
GGACGGCTGATGGTTGTATTTTCCGGCCTTCTTTCTATTTGCATTGGTGCTTTATATATTTATACCGGAAGTGAAGGGGTATTAGGCATTATTTTCACACTATATGCTATTTTTTCAGGTGGTATTGTCGGTATTTTCTTATTAGGTCTATTTAGCGCACGTGCCAATAAACAGGGTTTAACTATTGGCATTGTAGCCTGCATTATTTTTACCGGATACGCTTTGCTGACATCAACAGAAATCGGTTTAGGCAATAATAAACGTTTATTGTTGGATCTGGGCGCCTATAATTTTACGCACCATACCTATATGCTGGGGGTATATAGCCACCTGATCGTGATTGGAGTTGGTTATGTTGCCAGTCTGTTCTTTCCCAAACCAGTTCTGGATAAAAACTTATTGTTCAGTGGATGGAGGGAATCCAAAAGAAGGGAAAAGGAATCGCTGATTAAGGAATTGGCCGTAGAGTAAATATTTATACCGCTCTTTATGTATTTGCAATAGTCCGGGTCAAAAATGTATTTCCAATTTTTGACCCGGACACTTCATTTATTCTAAACTTACAAATACGCCTAGTTTCAAATCCAGCAGGCTGATCCGGCTATTGAAAACTTTTGATACATGATGCTCATGAAGTTCATTTGTTGAAATATTCACAAAACGAACGTTAAATTCTTTAGCATTCTGTTCTGTGGTTTCAGGAGGATGTTGCATTTGCTTTACATTAAGATACTCCACGTTGCCGCCAGTTAAATAATTAACAGAAAAGTCAAACCAAAGTTTGTTACACTTACTGTTTTTAAAGATTTTATTGGCATTCATTCTTGCCCCGGCCCCACCTCCTGCAGACCAGGTAATATCTTTAAACATATTTTTGTTTTCCAATGGACGGCAACTGCCTACTTCATCCGGATCAGGTATATAGATTTTTGTATTAAACTTGCTCAGGCCTGTTCGTGCGGTTACATAAGGTACAACACTTGGGTTGGTCAAAAGATCATAACTCGCAACAACATGTCCATTGAATACGTTACTGCTAAACGTAACTTTAACATCTGTGCTGGAACCGTCCCTGAATTCATAATGTTGATCCTTCTTCTCTTGCGCATAAGTACCCCAGCCTAACTGAATTCCGGCACGCAACTTTGGGCTTTTAGGAAACTTATATAAAACATCTAAAACAGCACTGTGTGTAATATCAATATTCTTTGCTAATTGTCCTTGCGGAATGGCAAATGAATAACTGGTACCTGTTTGAAGTTGGGAAAAAGCTGTAATACCCGAAAATACAGGTAATAAAAAGAATAAAATTGGTTTCATAAATGGAGTTTGTTGGTTTAGGAGTTATGATAAAATGACATATCCATACTTTGTATGCCTTCAAGAAATCGTTAAAGTAATTTGAAGAAAGATGGAATGAACAATTAAATCCTGGAGCTATCGTCAGTGCCTTATTTCTTGCGCATAATTAGAATTCAAAGTTCGAAATAAACAGTGATATTTATAAGCATCATCTTTGAATTACTTTCACCTGTGCATTATGTAGCCGAGATCTGGCTCAGCCGTATAATAAACATCATGTATTGCCATCCAACAACACGAAGCCATCGATAAATTCATTAAATGGATTCGTAAAAAAGAACTGCAGTTTTATGACTCATCAGTAAAGATGAAAAGATAAGTATAATGTAAACTGCTCACAATATAACACGTCAATACTGCAAAACACCAGCCGAAGGGTGTGATTTTTGTACCAATTTCAATATTGAATCATTAAAATGATGTGTTATGAACAGAGACTATCGAGATGAACGTTGGAACGAAAAAAGAGACCGTTACCAACAAGATCAATATAGCAATTGGCAAAACTCCAGCAGGCAATTGGAGGATAATCCAAACCGAGGCGGCTATATGGGCAGTCCTGGTAGTAACTATGCAGCAGGCACTTTTAGTGGTGTGGCTTATGGCCGGGGATTAACAGAAGATAATTACAGAGGCTATAACTATTCAGGTAATCCTGAACGCAACTTTGGCAATAAATATAATGAAGCCTATGGAAACAGACGCCAGGTCAATTATATTCCTGATAATGACGAAAACCGCAGAAACACTTCAGATAACCGTAGTTATGAAGAAAGTGAAACTGCAGCCAGATTTGGTTATGGTGGACACTATGGTGCTGGTGGCAGTTATGGTAGTTTTGGCGGCCCTGCTTCTAGCCGTTTCAATGTTCCTGAAAAACGTAACCGGGATAGAGGGGGCGCATATAGTAGCGACTTTGGCTGGCAAGGGCAAGGATCTGAAACAGACGACAGGGGTTCACGGATGGAAAGACTAACTGGTGGTCACAGAGGCAAGGGACCCAGAGGCTATCACCGTTCCGACGAGCGCATATGGGAAGATGTAAATGACCGCTTAAGTGATGACGCTTATATAGATGCGTCAGATATTGATGTGAAGATAGAAAATGGTACAGTTATATTGAGTGGCTATGTTCAAGATAGGTCAGCCAGACGGAGAGCTGAAGAAATTGCGGAATCTGTTAGAGGTGTGGCCAATGTAGAAAACCGCCTTCATATTGGTGAAGGAATATTGGAAAATGCAGCCCATGCATTTACCTCAGGTATAGGTGATGTTACCATAGGACACGACAGAAGCAGAAGATAGACCATTTGACAACTGTCGCAGGTTTACTCCTGATCCGGGCTAGGAAATGATTTTAGTAAAATGGCCAGACGACCAACGCGGCGATCAGTGTATTAAAAAAGTTTACTGCATCATTGTTCAAAAAATGCTTGCGCTGTAAAGTTGCGCCTAATACTGAATCTAAAATATTACCTAAAGTTCCTGCTATTATGATCAACCACACATGTACATTCCAGGCAAAGCCTATTGCATAGATAAGTGCAATGATTAAACTTCCTGCTACGCCAAAAAGAGTCCCTTCCATACTGATTACCCCATCTAAACCCCTCTTGTCTTTCCGGAAAGTAATAATATTATAAAATCTTCGCCCATAAACATTACCCAATTCGGAAGATAGCGTATCTGCAGTAGCTGAAGAAAGACTCGCAGCCATCATCACACAAAACAAAGCTTTATACTCAGGAAAAAACAGGGTCAAAATTCCGAGAAGGGCTGCAACGCCAGCATTAGCAACAACCTGGCTGGCCTTTCGTCTTCCTTTTCGCTTTTCTGCTACATGTAACTGTTGTTTTATTTTCATCTTCCAGGATGTGGCAACTGTGCCCAGAATAAAAAAGGCACCAACCATAACTATACCGGTAAAACCGGCACCAATAAAAATCAGGAAACCCAAAAGCCCTCCGGTAAGTGCACCAGCTACATCAAGTTTGCCTGCATACACACTTAAAAACATAGCGCTTATTAAAAGCGCTATTAGTAACCAAAAATCAATGTCCATGGATGTAAAGTAAAGCTATACTTGCTTTACGATTATAAAATTGTTATTTACTTCACAGCTCCCTCTACATTTAATTCGAGCACGCTGTTCGTCCATTCTCTCATTTCCTAACATAATTGCTTATCACTGCCTAAGGATCTATTAACCTGCACCATCCATACATCCATAAAAAACACCGGAGATCCTGGAGTATACCTTCTTTTCTCAACAATTAATTTATTTCAGAAAATTCACTACTGCTTTACATATCCATCTTCTTTTGCTATTGCAGAAATAAGCTCATAATCAGCGTGATCTGCCAACCTATGATTAGGAGCTGCAACTGTTTGAGACTTTCTGGGAGATACATTGTTAAATTGAACAGTTTTCTTCTCTAACAATTTTTTTTCATCATTATAATATCGAACTTCTACGGTAGCGGTCTTCACAACCTCATTGCTCTTATTGTGCAATGTCAATCTTAAACCCTGTACACCCATCATCCAGTTTCCTGCTGAAGTATTTGCAGTCACACTTACCTGGTTTGCCAGGTCTATAACCGGAGCGGGTTCATCTGTTTTATTTTCTGATTTGGACTGCCTATTATCAGGTTTGTTGTTTTTTTGTTTATTCTTGAATTTTCCAAAAAAGTTTTCGATCTTATTTCCCAGGCTTTCCTTTTTCTTAGGTGCTTCTGCAACACTGGGAACTTCTTCAGTTTTCTCGGGTAATTGGTTAGCCGTTGCATCCTCTGCTTGTGTTATTTCTTGGCTAGCACTTCCTTCAGAAGGTATCACAGAGTCTTGCACTTGAAGATTACTTGATTTTTTCTGCTTGGACACTATTTTTTTTAACGGCTTTATGGCAAGATTTTCCGGATTGATAGAACTTTTTACACTATCCAAAGATTGTTCAACTATATTGGGTTCTCCGGATAGTTCAGGTGCAGCAACTTCTTGTTTTATTCTGGTATTCCTATTTTCAGGTTTTTCAGAAATATACTCTTTTGTTGTTGAACTATCTTTTGCATTGAAGATGTTCCCTCTGAATAAGACCAACCCAATAGCAAAAATGACCAATGTGATCAATCCAATAGCAAAGCTTTTACTTTTACGTGCCCTCCTCTTTTTTTCAATTTGCCGTGTATACAACCAGGCAGAGTAGTCTTCTCCTATTTCGCCGGTAGTTTTGGCAAACTTCGTCTCTAATTCAAAAGTTTTTTCCGGTCTGTTATACTCAGTATGTGAGGATTGATTTTCAATTGAAGCCAAAGCTCTTCTCCTGATCGCTTCAGCCTTTTGCTCCAGGGTTTCTTCTATTGGCTCTTCTCTGCTTTCTTCGTTATGCCAACTAGTATGTGGAAGTGACACATATACATTCTTGGAAGTAACTGACCTGGAAGCAAAAGGGGTATCCATATCGGAAATATCAGAATGCAAAATTCTCTCCTGATCAGGTTTATGCAGTGCTGCTTCTTTTTTTGCCGTAACAGGAATATCAGTATGAAAGATAGATTTCAGCGATGCAATTTCATATGGATGGGACCAGCCAATGCTTTTGCCCTCTTCCCAAACAAGGTCTGTAGGCCTCAAATCGTGCTGCAAAAGCTCATCAATATTGAAAGGCCCCGATTGGGAATTATTTCTTAAAAGCAAATAAACCTTTTGCATAGAGGTGTTTTTTATATGCCTCCAAAACAGTCCTTATATAGATCAACGAGTACCGAGAATGTGCTATTATATTTAACAAGCCAAGCAAAGGTTAAAACCAGAATGCAAAATATATTATGGATAATCTAATCACTGGCTGTATTTTCCTTAACCCTCTTTTTCGCTGTGTTGGATTATTTATAATAAATCAAATAGCATTCCATTTATAACAGCCTAACATCCACTCTGAATACTAAAAGTAGCTGATACTAATTTATCAAATAATCACCACCTAAAAAAACATCCTTTTTCAACCATCCCTCCCCTTTTCACATACTCCCCACTTTGGACTTCCCCACCCATAACTCGTAACTCTGAACTCTGAACGTCGAACTCCCAAACTCCCCCTGACCACTCTCATTTTTTCAACTGATAATCCTCAGCAGTTATGCAGGTGAATGTCTCAACCTTTGCTGCTCTCAGAAAACCAGCAAAATAATGGAAGTCATCGCCGCTAAAACAAAACAGCAAATGCCTGCTCAGGAAATCTTGCAATGTTATCATTGTGGGGAAACCTGTGACAGCAGCCTTTCCGATGACAACCATTTCTTTTGCTGCGAAGGCTGCAAGTTTGTTTATACCCTTCTCAAAGAAAATGGCCTTTGTAATTATTATGAACTAAGCCAAACACCAGGCATTAAAGTAAAAGGCAAGTTCACTTCTGAAAAATTTGCCTACCTCGATCATGAGGATGTTCAGCAAAAGTTAATCAGGTTCACCGATGGCACCCAAAGTCATGTGAATTTTTACCTCCCGCAGATGCATTGTGCATCCTGTATCTGGCTTTTAGAGAACCTGCATTCCATTCAGTCCGGAATTCTGTTTTCCAAAACCAACTTTGGCCGTAAAGAGATCTTCATAGCTTTCAACCCCAAAGTCACCTCATTGCGCAAAATAGTGGAATTTCTGGCTTTTGTAGGCTACGAGCCCTATATCAGCTTTAACGATTCTGAAACAAAAAAACCCAAAAAGGTCTCAAGAAAACAGATATTCAAAATTGGCATTGCAGGTTTCTGTTTTAGCAATATTATGATGCTAAGCTTCCCTGAGTATTTTTCCTCGGGCAATATCTCGGAAAGTTATTTAAAGCACATTTTTACATATTTAAACCTGTTTCTGGCGCTACCAGTATTCTTTTACTGTGCTTCAGAATTCTTTATTTCCGCCTGGAAAGGTCTTCAGCAAAAATGGTTGAATATCGATGCACCAATTGCCTTGTCTATTTTAATCACTTTTTCCCGTAGCATTTACGAAGTGCTTTCAGGAACAGGAGCTGGTTACTTCGACTCAATGGCAGGAATCGTCCTGTTTATGTTAGCAGGGCGCTGGTTTCAGAACAAAACTTATGACTCTTTTTCTTTTGACAGGGACTACAAATCTTACTTCCCTCTAGGTGTTACAGTGGTAAAAGAAGACAAAGAAACTCCTGTTCCCATTAATTCATTGCAAGCAGACGACCATATTATTGTACGGCATAATGAAATGATTCCGGCCGATGCGATACTGATCAAAGGAGAAGGAAATATTGATTACAGTTTTGTATCCGGCGAAAATACCCCGGTGGCCAAGAAGAAAGGTGAATTGATCTATGCCGGCGCCAGGCAATTAGGTGGCAGTATAGAATTAATGGTGGTCAAAACTGTGTCACAAAGCTATATCACCCAGCTTTGGAATAACAATGAAGTTTTCGGAGCTCAAAAGAATAAAGATAAATCCTTCATCCACCCCTGGAGCCGCTATTTTACAATTGTACTGTTCTCAATCGCGGCAATTGCAGGTATCTATTGGTGGTTTATAAATCCAGCTAATATCCTGCCTGCGGTATCGGCCGCACTTATTGTGGCTTGTCCTTGCTCCTTGCTATTATCAGCCACTTTCACCTTTGGAAACATGCTGCGCATCTTTGGCAGGAACCAGTTTTATTTGAAGAATTCTTCAGTAATAGAGGCGCTGTCCCGTATAAATACCATTGTATTCGATAAAACGGGCACGCTTACTCATACAGCCAAGGCTACTATCAGGTTTAGTGGTGAGCAATTGAGTCAGACCGAAAAAAGCATGATCTATTCAGTAGTAAAAGGGTCGGCCCACCCCTTAAGCCGAATGTTGAAAGAGGCATTTCTTCAGGAAAAGACGATTGAAAACCTATCAGTTGCAAGCTTCAGGGAACTGACTGGAAGAGGAATAGAAGCCAGAATAGAAGACCATAAGATCCGCATTGGTTCTCAATTCTTTGTAACCGGTGAAAAGCCAAAAGCAACAGCAAACGGAACCCAGGTATGGGTTGCTATCAATGGCCAAACACGTGGGCATTTCAATATCAGTAACAGATACCGGCAAGGCGTGGAAAAAATGGCAAACAGCCTGAGTACTGGAAAATTCAGCCTCCATGTTTTGTCCGGCGATAATGCTGCCGAAAAAGAAAACCTGCAACAGATCTTTGGTTCAGCAACACCCCTCCAATTCAATCAATCACCGCAAAGCAAGCTGGAATACATAAAAATGCTGAAAGATCAAGACCCGACCAGGCGCGTACTGATGCTGGGAGATGGACTGAACGATGCCGGCGCGCTTAAACAAAGCGATGTAGGCGTTGCTGTCAGCGAAAATACAAGCCAGTTTACACCGGCATGTGATGCAATACTTGATAGCTCGAAAACAGGTAAGCTACATGCATTTATTGCATACGCCAAATCAGGTAAATTGATTGTAACGGGAAGCTTTATCCTTTCCATATTATACAATATCATAGGGCTAAGTTTTGCCGTCCAGGCGTTGCTTTCCCCTCTGGTTGCGGCCATCCTGATGCCCTTAAGTTCAATTTCTATTGTGACGTTCGTAACAATTGCCACTTCAGTTTCGGCAAGAAAAAAGGGGCTTTAAAAATTTGTACTGACCTAGGTCATACGATTGTCTGAGCTTGATCACAGAACACTCGTATGATGAAAAATATTTTTGAATTTATAAATCATGCATAAATGAGTGTACTCGTCATCCTGATTGCTATCAGCATATTGGTAGCCGGGGGGTTTTTAGCAGCTTTCATCTGGTCGGTGAAGAAAGGTCAGTATGATGATGACTACACGCCTTCTGTACGAGTGCTCTTCGATGATCAACCTTCAAATAACAACAATAGCAATAGTAAAACTTCTTAATTCCAAAACAATACAGATTCATGCAACTGGAAAAATTCAATCCTGAAAATGAGGTTGTCCAGCAACCTCACCAAACGGCTGCAATTAATAGGGAGACCTTCTATTATGACAATGCCATTGTCCGCAATTTTGCCAACGCCACAATCATATGGGGTGTGGTGGGCATGTTGGCTGGACTATGGGCCGCATTGCAACTGGTATTTCCAACAGCTTTAAACCTGCAACCCTATGTCAGCTTTGGACGGCTGCGCCCGCTGCATACCAACGCCGTAATCTTTGCATTTGTGGGTAATGGCATCTTCATGGGCTATTATTATTCACTGCAACGTTTGCTGAAGACCCGAATGGCTTCTGATCTGCTCAGTAAGATCCACTTCTGGGGCTGGCAGGCCATCATTGTTGCGGCCGCCATCACCTTGCCTTTGGGTTTGACTACAGGTAAAGAATATGCGGAACTGGAGTGGCCGATAGATATTGCCATTACCATTATCTGGGTTGTTTTTGGATGGAACATGTTTGCCACCATATTTAAACGTCGCGAGCGGCATTTGTACGTAGCAATCTGGTTTTACATTGCCACTTTTGTTACTGTTGCTGTACTGCATATTGTGAATTCTTTTGAAATCCCTGTTGGATTTTTCAAGAGCTATTCTGTTTTCGCTGGTGTTCAAGATGCGCTCGTGCAATGGTGGTATGGCCATAATGCTGTAGCGTTCTTCCTAACAACCCCTTACCTGGGTCTGATGTATTACTTCCTGCCTAAGGCAGCAAACAGGCCAGTATTTTCGTACAAGCTCTCCATCATCCACTTTTGGTCTCTGATATTCATTTATATCTGGGCCGGCCCGCACCACCTGTTGTATACTGCTTTACCTAACTGGGCCCAATCACTAGGCATTGTCTTTTCTTTCACGCTTATCTTCCCAAGCTGGGGTGGCATGATCAATGGTCTGCTGACATTGCGTGGTGCATGGGATAAAGTAAGGGAAGACGTGATCCTGAAGTTCCTGGTAGTTGCCGTTACCGCTTATGGTATGGCTACATTTGAGGGCCCAATGCTATCACTTAAAAGTATTAATGCGATTAGTCATTTTACAGACTGGACAATTGCGCACGTACATGTAGGCGGCTTGGGCTGGAACGCCATGCTCACTTTTGGTATCCTGTACTGGCTGGTTCCCAAAATATACCGTACTGATCTGTACTCCAAGAAACTGGCTAATGCACACTTCTGGATAGCTACACTCGGGATCCTTTTCTATGCCATCCCTATGTATTGGGCTGGTTTTGCCCAGGCATCCATGTGGAAACAATTTACACCCAGTGGTCAATTGAAATACCAGTTCCTGGAAACTGTAACTTTCATGAAGCCATTCTATGCCACCCGTTCATTTGGCGGAGCCCTGTTTGTAATTGGTGCCATCATCATGATGTACAACCTGTTTAAAACAGCTAAAAAAGGAAGCCTCCTGGCTAACGAAAGAGCTGAAGCGCCAGCCATAGAAAAAGTTTATAAAAAACATGCTGGAGAACACTGGCACCGCTGGATCGAAAGAAAACCAACGCCCCTTCTGGTGGCCACACTGATTGTTATCCTGATTGGAGGCGCTGTAGAAATGATCCCCACCTTCCTGGTGAAATCGAATATTCCAACCATTGCCAGCGTAAAACCCTACACACCACTTGAATTACAAGGCCGTGATATTTATGTACGTGAAGGCTGCTATACCTGTCACTCGCAAATGATACGCCCATTCCGTTCTGAAACGGAACGCTATGGCGAGTATTCCAAGGCTGGCGAATTTGTTTACGACCATCCGTTCCAATGGGGGTCCAAACGTACAGGGCCAGATCTTGCCCGTGAGGGCGCCGGGAATAACAGGAAGTCTGATACCTGGCACTTCAATCACCTGGATGACCCGCAGTCAATTTCAACAGGTTCCATCATGCCGCCTTATTCTTTCCTGATCGATCAGAAGCTGGATACAGCGAGCACAGCAGTAAAAATCAATGCAATGCGTAAACTGGGCGTGCCCTATGAAGCTGGTTATGAAAACATTGCAAACCAGGAACTGATGAATCAGGCTGCAACCATTACAAAGAGCCTGAAAAAAGACAGCATTAATGTACCTGCCGACAGGGAGATCATTGCCGTAATTGCATACCTGCAACGTCTGGGCAAGGACATCAGTAACAATAAAACCGCACAAAACAAATAAACGAGTTATGCTGAAATATATTAAACAACATGCTGCAACGATTGCTGGTATTGACATTTATCCTATAATTTCTCTGCTCATATTCTCCATCTTTTTCGTAGCAGTTATTTATTACGTAAAAACCCTGGATAAAAAGAAGGTAGAAGAGATCAGCAGCCTGCCGCTTGACTTAGATTTTAATCAAGACAAAATGCAAGGAACAACACTCTAAAACAAGTTTAATTTATGCGCATCAATTTCAATTATAAAACGGTTATCGCTTGCACTGCATCAGTATTGCTTATGCATACGGCTATATGGGCCCAGGAGGTTTCTGAGGCTCAAAATACATCAGCAAACGGAAGTTCAGACGGTTTGATATATTATGGCATTGCCACATTTTTCTTCTTTATCTTGTTTTTGATGGTCATCGTTCTCTTCAGAATGAAAGCGATCAATAAAACCGAAACAGGGGAACCAGTTTCCTTTAAACAATGGTGGTCAGCTTTAAACCAAAAAATTTTCACTAAGGCTGTACCAGTTGATAACGAAGGGGAGATTATGCTTGACCATGATTATGATGGTATTAAGGAGTTGGACAATTCCTTGCCCCCTTGGTGGAAATATGGTTTTTACCTCACTGTAGTGCTGGCAGTTATCTACTTACTTAGATTTCATGTACTGAAAACCGGTCCAACCCCTGAAGAAGAATATCGGACAGAAATGGCAATAGCTGCAACACAATTAGAAGAATACCGCAAACAGGCAAACGATAATGTTGATGAAAAAACAGTGACAATGGCTGATGCAGCAGGTATTGAAGAAGGTAAAAAGATCTTCGCTCAAAACTGTATGGCTTGCCATGGCGGAAATGGTGAAGGTGGCGTAGGCCCTAACCTGACTGATGATTACTGGCTTCATGGCGGCACCATTAACGATGTATTTAAGACGATCAAACTGGGTGTTCCTGAAAAAGGAATGCAAGCCTGGGAAAAAATGTTTTCACCTTCTCAAATCAAAAATCTGGCAAGCTTCATTAAATCAATAAAAGGCACTAAGCCAGCCAATGCAAAAGCTCCCCAGGGCGATTTGTTTACAGATACAGCAAAGGCGGATAGCACTGCTGTTTCCGATTCCACAACCAAATAACATTTCAAGATGAATAGGAGAATGATGGCTACAGAAGAAAAAGTTGCTGAGGTTAAAAAGGATTTGCTCGATCAATCCTTCCGTGACTCTGTAGCCACCATCAACAAAAAAGGAAAGCGCAATTTTCTCTTTCCTAAGAAACCAAAGGGAAAATTGTATAAGCTGCGTTCCATAGCTTCTCTGGTTTACCTGGTAGTGTTCTTCACTTTACCATTTATTAAAGTAGATGGACAACCGCTTTTTTTATTTGATATACTGGAAAGAAAGTTCATATTATTTGGTGTCATATTCTGGCCGCAGGATTTTTACATTTTTGCCATTGGCTTTCTCTCCTTTATTATTTTTATCATTCTGTTCACTGTAGTATTTGGC
>CBKWHA010000076.1:0-22141 GCA_966674115.1 uncultured Chitinophagaceae bacterium | reverse complement strand
GGCTGTTGTTTAAAAGCGCGGGCTATTGCCAAAAGCGCCACACTTACCGATGCATTATCATCAGCTCCGTTGTAAATGGAATCTGTACCATAAACCTGGCGAATACCATCATGGTCCTGGTGTGCACTGAATAAAACATATTCCTTAGATAGCTGCGGATCATTTCCTCTTACTTCTGCTACAATGTTTACAGATGGGTACTCGAATTGTTCAATAACTATTGTTGCATCTATTTGTGCTTCCGGACTTTTGACCCAGTCCAGTGCAGCAGCATGCAGCCAGAGAACCGGCGCTTTGGTTGTTACTACCGCATTGGGACCTCCTTCAATATCATATAAACCACGTGTAAGAGCGGGCAACACGGCTGGCCAGCTTTTCTCGCCCATTTCATCGGCAATAAATAAAAGTGCTGCAGCTCCTCCTTTGGAAATCAGGTCGGCGTATTTGCGTAATACATAACCTGGGTAACGACGCTCCGGCAAAGACACATTGAGGTTGATGCCTTCTGTTGATGCCATTATAGCCACAGCTTTACCTTTTACGTCTGCCTTTTCAATATCTGCACTGGTTGCTTCCCCTAGAAATAGAATAGGAGCTTGTACTGTAGCGGGCGCAGTCTGCGCTATCAGTACATCCTTCCATAGCATCAACTGGTTATTGTTAATACTGATCCTGGTGGCGTTGCTAATCCTGTTGCGTTTCAAAGAAAAGAACTGGAAAAATGTACTATCGTCTCCAGCAGGTTTTACACCCAATGTTTCCAGTTTTTTAGCTAACCATACGGAAGCCTTCAACTCATTGAGCGTACCTGCTTCTCTCCCGCGGAAATGGTCGTCAGACATTTCGTAGAGATCCTTTTTAAGGTCGGTTTCTCTGATTGCTGTCAGCCCCGGTACCTGCATTTTAGATGACTGGCAGAAACCCTGATGTACCAGCCCCAACGACAAAAGAATAATTGCGATTGCTTTATACATGAGTTCTGTTTTAGTACTAAGATTTTTACGAAAGTTATAGATGTTTTAGTACTTCAGATGATTCTCTGCCTTTAAGGATAAGTGTTATTCCATACTACAGTACAGTGCAGGATAGCTGCCCCATAAAAATCACTAACATTTACACCCTTTCCAATTGCCTGAGAAACCATTTCACCTGTGCTCATGATGAACATGAGCAACATGCGGTTCCCGGTCATTATCGAAGTGAACAAGATTAAACTGTATACAAACGATTGTAAACTATTTTTTCAAATATCAAATGTCATGATGATTTTTACACGCACCCTTAAACGAAAGTGCACGCTATTCTTTGCACTAATACTTTTCATTTTTACATTCCAACAAACAAACGCACAAACACTTGCCTTCCCCGGTGCTCAGGGCTTTGGTCGCTTTGCCAAAGGGGCCAGGGGAGCCGCTACACAGGAAGTGTATGTGGTTACGAATCTTAATGATGCCGGAGCAGGATCTTTCCGTGATGCAGTAAGCAAACCAGGCCGCATAGTGGTTTTTGCTGTTGGTGGTATTGTTTACCTGTCAACAGATATTGTAGTAGCGCCTAACGTTACCATTGCAGGACAAACAGCTCCGGGTGAAGGTATTGTATTTTTTGGCAAAAGAGTCACTTTTAGCTCTGCCAGTAATACCATTGCCCGCTATTTACGTATTCGGTTAGGCGCAACCGGTAATTCAGGTAAGGATGCGTCCGGACTTTCCAATGGGGCTAATATGATCTTTGACCACATGTCCTTTACCTGGGGCATGGATGAAGTGTTCTCTATCAACTGGGATGGCAAAGGCACAGCACCGGATAGCATTACGGTTCAAAACTCCATTATCGGTCAAGGCTTGCATCGCGAGAACCACTCTGCTGGCGGTCTGATACAAACTCCTGATGGCGGTAAAGTGAGCCTGATCAGAAATTTGTACATCAGCAACAAAACCCGCAATCCTAAAGTAAAAGGGGTAAACGAATTCGTTAATAATGTAGTTTATAACTGGGGCAATGGCAACCGGTTGGGCGACAACCTGAACTACGGATGGTCTGGCGAAGGCTATATCATGGGTGGTTCATCAGGTGTATCTGAAGTGAACATCATCAACAACTATTTCATGAGCGGGCCACTTACACCGCCTGATGAGGCAACACCTTTCTCAAGGGGAACCGGAAGCTTTTATTTATATGGTGCCGGTAACTATTTCGATAACAATAAAGATGGCATGTTGAATGGTGAACTTGTTCCTTACAACACCTCCGGCTATCCAGGCATAGCTGCTGATGGTTTTAAAACACAACCCTTTCTATACCCGGCAGCTTCTCCTTCGCTTACCGCGGAACAGGCTTACCAATGGATCATTGATAGTGTAGGCGCTTCTTATCCCCGTCGCGACCAGGTAGACGGACTGCTGGTTGATGAAGTAAGATCCAAGGGAACCCAGGGTTATTATGTATACCGGGAATCTGACTTGCCATTTACCAATGGTGGTGTAGGGGAAGTGTTCAGTGCGCCTACTCCTATGGATTCTGATAACGATGGCATGCCTGATGCCTGGGAAGATGCCTATGGTCTGAACAAAAACGATAAACAGGATGCAGTTGCTTACAGTTCTACTTACCCCGAATACCTGAACATTGAAGTGTATGTCAATTCCCTGATATCCACTCCGCCGCCTGTGTTTGTCAAACCCCCATCGGCCGTTACTTTGAGTGCCAGCACAGTTGAATTGCCCAGCCCTTCCAGTACTATCGTAATCAACTGGAAAGACAATTCTGATAACGAAAGTTATTTTATACTCGAGCGGTCAGAAGATGGTGTTGGTTATACAGATATCGCCCATCCTGAAGTCAATGCAACCACTTATACCGATAATAACAGGCTTCCCAACACAACTTATTATTACCGTTTGAAGGCGGTGGCGGGCAGCGATGCTTCGGCTTACAGTGCAGCCGTATCAGTGAAAACGCCGCCATTACCAACAGCGCCTACTGCAACAACAACACCTTCTCCGGCTAACGGTTACCAGTATGCTGAACCCATGAACGGAAAACTGGTGCTGAAATGGACTGGTAGCTCCAACACAACAACATATGCCTTGTATTTTGGCAGTGACCCAGCCAGCCTTTCCAAACTGGCAGAAGTTGCTTACGTCGCTGATCCAACTTATGAGGTTTCTGGACTTGCTGATTTTACCACTTACTACTGGCGTGTGGATGCTATAAACGATAAAGGCACTACCGAAGGTCCTGTATGGTCTTTCCGTACCACCAAAGTGATTCCTCCTGCCCTGGTTGGTTCCTGGAGCTTTGATGAAACCGATGGCCGCCAGGTAACAGATTCGTCCGAGTTTCAGAATCATGGTATTCTTGGGTTGGATGATGACGATCAAAGCATCAGGGTAACTGGCAAAGTAAATAATGCCCTGGATTTTGCTACCGCAGATCCTAGTATGTATGTGGTAAGTATACCACATGAGGATCAACTGCACCTGGACAAAGGATCTTTTTCCATTTCTTTCTGGATGAAAGCCAATGCTTCTCTGCTGCCACCTGATAACAATACCAGCGCCTATCTGTTGTGCAAAGGTTCCATTACCCGTAATGCTGCTACAGGTGCTACTGGCAAACGTTTTGACATTGAATTCAAGAACAAGCAATTCCGCTTTGCAATTGATGATGATAATGATGCCAATGGCGGTGGCAAGGATGAACTGCAGGCTGATGGCACGCCTTTCTTTACCGGCGAGTGGGTGCATGCAGTGGCTATTAGGGACACGGCTGCTAAAAAGCTACGACTGTATCTGAATGGCGCGCTGGTGAAAGAGACAAGCATTACTAAAGCAAAATCGGGTATAGGTGAAGCCAGCGCCCTGGTGATTGGTAATATCGGTGAGCTGGAATTTCTGTCAACAACCAACAAGCCTGCTCCTTACAAAGGAATGCTGGATGAACTGAAAATTTACAACTACGTATTGACGCCTACGCAAATTCTGGAGCAATTCCATACCAGCCCGCTTCCTATTCAACCTTTCCAGCCATCCATAACCAAAAATGCACTGTTGGAAGGATATGACAATCAATTGCCTC
This sequence comes from uncultured Chitinophagaceae bacterium, assembly GCA_966674115.1. GTDB lineage: Bacteria > Bacteroidota > Bacteroidia > Chitinophagales > Chitinophagaceae > Flavisolibacter. Next base: position 18,061 of record CBKWHA010000076.1, on the reverse strand, counting down.
TTTCCTGGAAAGGAGGTATTAAAACCAGTGCATACAAATTGTATATAGGCACAGATGCTGATAACCTGTCGTTTGTTGCGGATGTTCCTGTAGAAAACCCATCTTATCTGTTAGAAGGGCTTACTCCCAAAACAACTTACTACTGGAGAGTGGATGCCATAGGAGAAGCTGGTATTACAACAGGCGCAACCTGGTCTTTCCGGACTGTTTCTCCCAAAGGCCTTGTAGGCCACTGGCAGTTGGATGAAACAGGCGGTACGATGGCGACCGATAACAGTGTGTACCAACAGCACGGAACGGTAACAAGTATGCCTGGTGCTGTATGGACAGAAGGTAAATATGGAAATAGCCTGCAGTTTGTTGATCCTGCCAGTACAGGTGCCGTGAACATTCCCCATGCTGAGCACCTGATGTTTGACCAGAATCCTTTCACTATTTCACTTTGGGTAAAGCTTACCAATGGAAATAGCAATTACAATTCTGCTTCTCCTGCTAAAGATTGTTACTTGATTCATAAAGGTCAGTTCACCGACCCCGGAGGAAAATGGTATGGCATACAATTAAGAGATAGTGTATTAACCTTTGCTATTGATGATGCCTCGTCTAAGAGTAGTTTGAGTGTAAGCATCAAGAAATCCAGCCCTTACTTTATGTTCAACAACAACTGGTCGCATATTGCTGCTGTAAAAGATGTAGCTGCTAAACAAATCAGGTTGTATATCAATGGCGTACTGGCTAGTTCAGTAGCGTATTCCTCCAATGGAACTATTGGAAAGGCGCTGCCGCTGTTGCTGGGTAACTCGGCCGAGAACAAGCCATTCCATGATGTAATGGATGATGTGCGCCTGTATAATTATGGTTTGACATTGGATGAGATCAAAGCCCTGTACAATGGCAGTCCATTGGTGCAAAAAACTACCGGACCAACACCGTCCGATGGATCGGATGATGTGCAGCCTGAGAAAGTGGATTTCAAATGGAGCGGCAATGGCCAAACGTATAACTTTTACCTTGGTACATCACCTGGATCTATGGAATTAAAAGGCTCTGGTAATTGGAAACCGGAATATTCTATTTCCGATCTGCTGCCGGGCAAACAATATTACTGGAGAACAGATGCCGTCCGTGATGGCGATACAGTTACTGGCGATATATGGTCGTTTACTACAGAGGCTGATAAGGTGCCGCCTGTGGTGATTACCAAAGACGTTACTATTACATTAAGCGGAGGCCATGCCCAGATCACTCCTGCAGATGTTGATAATGGCAGCAACGATAGGTACGGCATTGCTTCAATTACACTAAGTAAGGAAGCTTTTGATTGCTCGAACATTGGGGTGAATGAAGTTACTGTTACAGTTACAGATAATTATGGCAACGTTTCCTCTGCTACTGCCAATGTAACCGTGATAGGTGCCATACCGCAACCTGCCATTACAGTTTCGCGTACAGATAAAACACCTACGGGGTCAGACGATAACACAATATATCTTGGTTATGGGGCGCAGGAGCTGATTCTTACAGCATTCGATCAGGGTTCAACTGCTGTTGCTTACAATTGGTCACCTGGCACTTACCTGAGCAGTACTTTTGTTGCTAATCCTGTATTCAAGCCTGTACAGGCAGGTCAATACAATATAGAGGCGGCAGTTACCAACGAGTACGGCTGCACTGCCAATGCCTCTGTATTGATTACCGTTCAGGATGTACGGTGCGGTAACAATGGGGACAAAGTGATTATATGCCACAATGGTGATGAGATCTGTATAGAAAAAGAATCAGTTCAGATGCATTTGACACATGGTTGCCGTATTGGTATATGCACCGGTTCGGGAGAATTTAAAGGACAAATTGTAGCGAAAGAGCAGCCCTATACAAAAGAACAGCTAACAATTATTCCTAACCCGGTAACCAATACTGCTATCATCTCATTCAACTTAGATAAGCCATCACGATACAAAGTGGAAATCTATAGCATAACGGGAGTGCAATTAAGTATTTTAAAGAGTGGCGTTTCTTCCGGACAAACTTCATTGGCTTTTAATGTTGCTTCTTACAAGTCAGGTGTTTATCTGGTAAAACTGACCACGGATACAGAGGTTATTACCAAACAAATTGTTGTGCAACGATAAAATGCTGTGACAAGTCAGATGAAATCAAAGCCCCGGCCCGAAACCGGGGCTTTTTCTTACTTAAATTCAACATCATCATTGTTGATACTTCGTTTATTTTTCTTTATAGTCCCTTTAAGTTTTCCGAAACTATAATTGAGACTAAGATTAAAGGACCGGTAAAAGATCTCATTTCTAGTTAACTGTGTAAAATCTGTTCCCACTATTTCTTCACGAAAGTTTCTGTATTTAGTAAAAGGGTTATTCACTGTACCAGAAAAGGTGAGTTTATCTTTTAATAAGCCTTTTTGTACACTAAAAGAAGAGCCAATAAAACCATTTGTTTTGCTTTGTATGCCTGAAATACCTCCGCTGTTTAGCGTTACATCTGCATTCAGGCGCCATCCTTTATCAAACCGGTATCCATTAGATACATTGAAATAGGTCATTAGTCCGTCGTTTTGCATAGCCTTACCGGCCGCAATAATATTTGCTGTTATATACCGGATATCACTGTTCAACCTTACCGTCCAGCTTTTGTTTACAGGATAATTGAGGAAAATATTAGTTTTTAAAATTCTAGCCTTGCCTGCATTTTCAAATCTTGTGCGTGTGATTTTTGATGCTGGATCATAAACTGAAACAGGATTGATCAGATTATTCAAAAGCATATAAGTTAAGGCTACATTGAAAGTTGCTTTTTTAGACTTTAGGTACCTGAATTGAATAAGATTGGCATATCCGGGTTTAAGATTGGGATTACCGCTTGATTCAATGGCCGGATTTGAACGGTCTACAAAAGGGTTCAACTGGTAAATGGCAGGCCGCTGAATCCTGTTGGTAAAGCTAAGCGTAAGACTGCTCTTGTCTTTCAACTTCATACTAACAGAAGCAGCAGGAATGATACTTAAGTAGTTTTGTTGTACCTGGGTGCTGTCGGAAACAAATTCCGCATCAAGTATCGTTTGCTCTACGCGCACGCCAGCTTTAAATCCCCAGTTCTTTATTTTATATTGATAGGTATTATAGGCTGCAAAAATATTCTGGTGGTTATTATAATCATTCGTTCGGTTTGCATCCAGCTCAAACTTCCCAATTAATGAATCATAAGAAAGAACCTGGTAATTACTTTCGTTATTTCGTAAAATTCCTTTAATACCGGCTTCAATAGCCAGCTTTTTCACCTGTTGCACATAATCCACCTGAAATGTCTGTTCTGAAAAACTTCCTGCATTTACCTGGTTATAATCCGGATTTTCAAAGTTTACCGGGTTCATTATTTGTACATGATCGTATTTCTCACTTCTGTCTTTTAAAAAGCGATAGGAAAAAGTGAGCAGCCTTTCTTTGTTCGACTTAAAACCCATCTGGTAATTTAAAGCAGCATCTATACCATTTCCACTACCCTTACCCTTAGCCATTACGTTATAGCTTTGGATCACTTCTCTTTCACTACTAAGAACGGATTGTTTTGATCCTGAGCTGCTGGTTTTACTGTCGTTGAAATTGAACTGTGCGGATACAAGATGGAGACTGTCTAATTCATAACTTATTTCAGAAGCTATATATCTGCTTCTGCTGTCGGATGACCTGGTATTATTTTGCTCTAAGTTGGTTGCATTGTTATCCATACTAGTCCTGTGAATGGATCCTTTTGTATGGGGTGTATGATTATTGCTGGTGCCACCTAAAACTGTCATACCTAACTTACCTGATTTAAAACTGAATGTTCCACCGGCCCCTGGTCCTCCAACCGGAGATTTGTGACTGATATTAATGGTGCCATTATACCCGTTAATGATTTTTTTATGAGTAACGATATTGATAATGCCTGCAAGGCCTTCACCATCGTATTTAGATGAAGGGTTTGTTATGACTTCAATGCTTTTTATAGTAGAGGCTGGCATGCTGCGTAAAATTTCTCTAGCATTTCTTTCAAACAGTGTGGAGGGGCGCCCGTTGATGAAGATCCTGTAGCTGGAACTTCCATTCAACAGAATATTATTGTTTCCGTCTAATGACAGAAAAGGAACTTTCCGCATCATTTCCAAAACATTCGTGCCCTTGCTTTCTGGGTCAGCCTCCATATTATAGCTAACCTTGTCTATATCTTGTGTGACTAATGGTTTATTCGCTTTAACAACTACTTCATTCAAGTTGGTTACCTTATTGCTTATATAGATAATACCAAGATCTAAAACTGTATGAGTATTTATATCAATAGCTGTTTCTATTATTTTGGAGTGATATCCAATGGCTGAAATCTTAATTTTATAGCTTATAGATTTGAGATTGGAAAAGGAAAAGGAGCCATCTTTCTTTGTAATGGTTGTTTTCAAATAACTGCTTGAGTCGCTTTGTAAATATATCGTTATGCCGTCCAATGGTCGTTTTGTACCTGAATCGGCAATAACACCCTGTAGTTTGTATGGTTCATCCGCTTGCTGTGCTGTTGCGATATTCGTGAAAGCCATTCCTGCTATAAAAAGCCAGAATAAAATAATTTTGCCTTGGATGTTCATTTTTTGTGCTTTAAGTGTGGTTCAAAAATTGTCTCACAAAAGTTGTTTAACTGATTTGCTCCTGAAACTAAATGTGTTGTATCTTGAATATCTACTGACGTAAAGCATAATTGGCAGGTCAAAATGATTGATAAGCTGTTAGCCGGTTTTCATCAGTGATTTTTCCTCATTTGTCAGATTATTTTAGCAGTACTGAGTAAGTAATACATATTTGTATAGTATTACGCACACAAAAGAGTAAAATATTATGGAGCATGTGCAGAACATACCAGTAAAGAATAAAACAGACATAAGGAGTTTCCTGCTGATTTGCTTGTTTGCCTGCGTCCCGGTGTACTGGGCTTCTCTGTTTTATATAGAAGCTGTAACTCATTCTGAAATTGAGGAGCTAGCCGTAGCTGCGACTATTTGTTTTTTTGGTTTTTTCTATATTGGATGGAGCTTATCGCGCCTATGGACAGCTAAGCACAAGCATATATCAAAGAAAATTTTTGTTGTTCTTTCCATAATAATATTTGCCAGCATACTTTGGCTTTTTATATATGCAGATTTCCGGGTAGAGGCGATACCCACCATTAATTTATTGTTATTCTGGCTGCCCTTTATTCTTCTTAGCTTCACTATAGGGGCATTGGTTATGCTCACCCGAATACATATTAATAATCAAATAAAACAAGCATATGCCACAGCAGAGCAAAGCCAGAGCGAACTGCATCTTTTACAATCGCAGCTAAGTCCCCACTTTTTATTCAATACCTTAAATAACTTGTACGGACTTTCCATTACACAGCACGAAAAAATTCCAGCGCTTTTGTTGAAGCTGTCCAACCTGCTTCGTTACTCTGTTTATGACGTCAAGGATTTGTTTGTGCCTTTAAAAAGCGAAATAGACTACATCAAAAATTATATTGATTTTGAGAAAATACGTATTGGTGACCGGCTCGTTTTAAACAGTTCATTTGAGCCAGTAACAAGTGAAGAGATTAAGATTGCTCCTATGCTACTCATCACTTTTATTGAAAATGCATTTAAACATTCAAAAAATACGGTTGATAAAGAGATATTTGTTGATATTGATCTCAGGACGTGGAATGACAGAATTTTGTTTTCCGTCAAAAACTCTTATAATCGTGATGAAAATGCACAACAGGGTTTCAATAGGGATAGTGGACTGGGGCTTGCAAATGCAAAAAAGAGACTGGAGTTATTGTACACTAACGAACATGAACTAAGGGTGGAGGAGAAGGATGGTTTCTACTGCGTTATGCTGCAGTTAAAAGTGAAATAAAATGAGTCAATATAAATGTCTAATCATAGATGATGAGCCTATTGCCAGGGAAATCATACAAACTTACTGCGCACATTTGCCCATGCTTGCTGTTGTGGCCTCCTGCGGCAATGCGTTGGAAGCCAAACAGGTATTGCAAAACTCCAGGATCGATATTTTGTTTCTGGATATCAATATGCCAGTACTGGATGGGATTGCCTTCTTAAAGACCCTCAAAAATCCACCCCAAATTATTTTTACTACTGCTTATAAAGAATATGCAGTTGATGCTTTTGACTTAGCTGCCTGTGACTACCTGCTAAAACCCTTTTCATTTGAACGTTTTATTGTTGCTGTGGATAAGGCAATAGAGAAAATAAATGCCCAACCCATTGAAACTTACAGGCATCAAGCCGAGGTAACAGAAGATTATATTTTTATAAAGGCAGATGGGAAAATTTATAAAGTGCTTTTTGATGATTTATTATTCGCTGAAGCACAGGGGAATTACACTAAAATTGTGACTACAGAAGGCATATTGTTACCAACCATGACGTTTTCAAGTTTTGAAGAAATGCTTCCAAAAGCTTTATTTCCCAGAGTGCATCGCTCCTTTATCATTAATAAATCTAAAATCACACATATTGAAGGTAATAGGGTATTCATTAATAAAAATGAAATACCAATTGGAAGTAATTACAAGGACGCATTCCTAAGTATGTTGGGGCTGCAATAAAAAATTTTTTTGCCACAAATTTGGATAGCAATCATTTTCTTCGTTTACTTTGTATTACAAAGTGCTTTTTATGAGTCATGAAAGTCAGCCATTGGAGACCTTGCAGGACATTCGCCGCATGATGCAGCGCTCCTCCAAATTTATTTCCCTTAGCGGGCTAAGTGGTATTGCCGCTGGCGCCTGGGCATTAGTAGGAGCTTTCATTGCTTATAACTGGATACAAAATTACTACCAGCAGTATGATATATCAGGATATTCGGGCGCAGCTTTTCAAAAGTTGAAATGGAGTCTTGTACTCCTTGCAGGTGCTGTTCTGGCCGCAGCCCTGGCATCAGCCTTCTTCTTTACCTGGCGCAGGGCATCACAAAACAATCTGCCAGTATGGGACCATACGGCTAAAAAACTAACCATTAATATGCTCATTCCTCTGATTACGGGAGGACTTCTTATTTTAGCCATTCTGCAGTATGATGACTGGCGCTTTGTGGCTCCCCTTTGTCTTATCTTCTATGGTTTGGCACTGGTGAATGGCAGTAAATATACATTGAGCGACATACGTTATCTGGGATTGCTGCAAATAGTATTGGGACTGATTTCCACACAATTTATCGGTTACGGTTTGTACTTCTGGGCATTTGGCTTTGGCGTGTTACATATTGTTTATGGCTTTGTGATGTGGTGGAGAAATGAAAGGCGCCCGGTAGAGAATGTTTGATTGTTTGTATGTGTAAGTATTTATCTATTTAATTGTTAACCAAGTAATGGCAGTATCTAAAAACCCGATTTCTGGTCTGAATAAAATTTTCGACAACCGCATTCGCCTGGGTGTGATGAGCATACTGATGGTGAATGAGGAAGTGAGTTTTAATGACCTGAAGCAGATGCTGGAAGTTACGGATGGCAACTTAGCCACGCACATGGTAACATTGGAGGAGAATGGATTTATCAAAGTACACAAAGGTTTTGTAGGACGTAAAACCAACACTACGTATTCTATTACCAAAGCTGGACAAAAATCATTTGCCGATCATCTCAATGCGTTGGAAAATATGATCAAAGGGGTGCGCTAATTTTTTTTGTACTTGCACTTTGAAATACAAAGTGCTTTTTAAATATGCTAACATGAATTTTAATAATCTTAAAAAAATAAAACAAATGGAAACCGTTGCACAAAACATCTGGTCTAAAAGCAAACTGCTGATTAAAGGATTGATCATAGGCCTATTAGTATTGCTATTGTTAATTCCGACCTTTTATGTCCAGAACCTGATCCAGGAAAGGGAAGCACGCCAGAAAGAGGCCATTGCGGAGGTGAGTTCCAAATGGGCCAGCAGGCAGAATATTACAGGCCCTGTTGTCGTGATCCCCTATTGGGAGGAAACAGGCGATACCACCAAAAAAGTGCGCACCAAACACTTTGCATCTTTCCTTCCAGATAATTTGAACGTTAGTTCTGTAGTATCACCACAAGAGAAACATAGGGGTATTTACAAGGTGATGTTATATACTTCTAAGAATGACATATCAGCTTCTTTTAAGGAAATCAATCCTCAGAAGTTGAATATACCAAAAGAAAACTTCTTATGGAACGAAGCATTTATTAAGATGTACGTTTCCGATACCAAGGGGCTGAATGAGGAATTGATTGTGAAGTGGAACAACCGTCCTGTTACGTTGGCACCCCAGACGGAAGCTGATGTAGCTGCAAGTGGTGGCCTTAGTGCTCCTTTAAACCTGACCAGTGCTGAAGATTTTAAGAATGTGAAGGTATCGGCCTCTGTTGACCTAAGCGGGTCTGAGCAATTGTTGTTCACGCCTGTAGGTAAGACAACAACGGTGAACCTGCAGTCTACCTGGCCGCATCCAAGCTTTACCGGTAATATATTGCCTCAAACTTCCAATATAAGAAACAATGGTTTCAGTGCAACCTGGAAAAGTCTTGCCCACAAGCGCAATTTTCCACAACAGTGGAAAGATAGAGCTTACTTGGTAGATGATCATGATTTGCGCAAGGGTAATTATGCCACTACCACTACGGCTGAATATAATGGTGCCGATATAACAACTGCAGCCTTTGGCACTGATCTGTTTGTGCCGGTAAGTGGTTATCAAAAGACCATGCGTTCAATTAAGTACGCTGTTCTGTGTATCCTGCTCACTTTTGCTGCTTTCTTTATCATAGAGACCACACAGAAAAAATCAGTGCATCCATTTCAATATGGATTGATCGGGTTGGCGCTCATCCTGTTTTATACACTGTTGCTTTCTTTTTCAGAGTATGTAGGCTTTAATGTTTCCTACATCATAGCTTCTATTGCGACCATTGGCCTGATTGCCTGGTTCGTAAAAGGTATTCTTACTTCTGCAAAGCTTACCTCCGTATTGGCCATAGTGCTCCTGCTGATGTACACATACATATTTACCATTTTACAACTACAGGATTATGCGCTTTTATTAGGTAGTGTTGGCTTGTTTATTACGCTGGGAGTTATTATGTCGTTTACAAAGAGAATGCAGTGGTAGAATGCTGCCTTTGCTGGAAGTTTTTTATCTAAAGCCAACAACCGCAGCAAAGAAGTTGCTACTCCTTTTCTTGCTATTGCATAATAACCTCTAAACAAACCATCATGAAAACAATCTGGTTTCGCCGATATGGATGGATCTATATTCCTGTTCACTATGCAGGGTTTTTAATAACACTGCTGGCAATCATTTTCCTGGTGCCTGTTTGCCTGGCCATCATCCGTAATGGGAATTCAACAAGTGATGATTTATACCATATGTTTGGCTATGTTACCTGTACCGCTTTCTGGTGGAAGTGGATAGCGGATAAGACAAGTGTGTAGAGAAACGGGAAATATGCCATGAGCAATAGGCAATTAGTGAACTTTTATCTATAATTTGAGATAATGGAAAGAAGAAGGTTTTCATCCAGGGAAAGGCTCAGCAGCTTTGCTTATGCCTGGGCAGGTTTAAAAGCTGTATTAAGAACAGAACACAACACCTGGATACATTTAACACTTACGATAATGGCTTTTGGCCTGGCAATTGCTTTGCGGATAGGCCGGGGAGAATGGATGGCATTGGTGATTGTCATTGCGATGGTGTGGACGGCCGAATTATTCAATACCGTTATAGAAAAGATCATGGATTTCCTGACCACAGAGAGACATCCCCAAATAAAGGCTATTAAAGACATGGCTGCGGCGGCTGTGATGGTGACGGCTTTGGCCGCTGTTATTGTTGGCTTGATCATTTTTATTCCCAAACTAATTTGAAATGAACTACCTGAATTCTAAAGTACCGGTTTTGCGACGGTTTTATTATGAACAATCTGAATTGGAGCGTACTCTTATACTCTCCTGCCTGTTTAGTATAGGATTGGTTTTCTTCAGAGGGCTTTATGCCGATAACTGGAGGTATATTACCCTGGTTTGGAACCTTTTCCTGGCATTTATACCTTATTGGATATCAAGAACTGCCAGCCTGCGTAAAGACTGGATCCAATCACATTTTAAGTTCTTTTTGATTTTCATCTGCTGGTTATTATTCCTGCCCAATTCTTTTTATATCATTACCGATCTTTTTCACCTGCGCCAACACGTTTCCATACCTCTTTGGTACGACCTGGCACTGATCTTTTCTTTTGCCTGGAATGGGCTGCTGATGGGTGTCTTGTCCGTACGGCAAATGGAAAAGATGGTAGAGGAAAAATGGAACATAGAAAGTGGAATCTGGTTTTTGTATCCCATCATGTTGCTCAATTCATTTGGCATTTACCTGGGGCGGTACCTGAGGTTCAATAGCTGGGATGTTGTTACCAATCCTTCTAACCTCATTGATGAAATCAAATACTTACTGGTGCATCCTTTCCGCAACCGGCTCGATTGGAGTATGATCTTTTGTTATGCCGTTTTGATGACGCTGATCTATGTTACGGTAAAAAGGATCAGTAAGGCGATCTGAGGCTACCCAAACTGCATGGAGAAGGCTGTTCCCTTGCCCTGTACGGACTGTACCTGGAGGGTTCCTCGGTGGAGCATAACGATTTGCTTACAAAGGCTTAGGCCAATGCCGCTTCCGCTCTTTTTAGTACTGAAGAAAGGAATAAATATTTTATCCAATAATTCCTCGGGTATGCCAGTGCCATTGTCAACAACCTTGAGCGTGATCTTTTTATTGAGCGATTGGTTGGCAGTGAGTATGATTTCCGGATCCGGCCTGTCCTTTACAGCTTCAATGGCATTGACCACGAGGTTGATCAATACCTGTTCGAGCAGGTTGGGATCAGCTTGCAATGTCAGGTCTGGATTTTTTAAAATGATGTCGAGTTCGATGTTTTTTTGCTGAAAAGTAGGTTGCATTAATTTGTGAATATTGGCAAATAGATCACGGATGTACACCTTTTGCAAATTCAAGGTCGTGATCTTATTTAAATTGCGATAAGTTTCGGCAAACTTGAGCAATCCCTCACTTCTACGCTTTATGGTATCAATACCAATCTCAAGGTCTTCGAGTGATCCGTCATCAGCATTGAGCTGGTTAGCTGTCACGTGCAGCCTGTTTTTGAGGGTTTCTGCCAGGGAAGAGATGGGGGCTACAGAATTCATGATCTCATGGGTCATCACACTCAATAACTTCTGCCATGCTTTGGATTCAGTTTCATCCAATGCGTCGTTGACGTTCTGAAATGCAATTAGTTTGTATTTTTTTCCTTCAGTTTGAAAAGCTGTGGCGGATAATAATATTTTGAAGTTTTCTTTTTCCAGGTGAACTGTAGTGATTCTGTTTTCACCAGGTTGTAAATCCTTTATGGCGTTGTATAGGTCGTGATTTCTTCTGGATAAGGAATGAAGAGTTTTAAGGTAGGGTAACTGTAACATTTTCTTTAATGACTCATTCATCCACCCGATCTCCCCGGTATCCAGGTCGTAAGACAGGATGCCGGTGTCTACCAGCTCAAGTATCTTTTGCAAGTACTGGTATTGTGTTTCTTTTTCTTTACTAATGATCTTGAAAGTGGTATTGATCTCGTTAAAGCCTTCACGCAGTGATTGTAATTCTGAAGGCGCATGCCTGACATCAAAGTACCGGGAGAAGTCGCGGTAGTGAATGGCTTCAACAAACTGGTTTAACTCTTCCTGTGCCTTTCTCTGGAAGCGGATGAATTCAATGACCTGGTAAATGATCAAAGGAAGGAGGAAAACGAGATATAAATACCGCTGATGCACCAACAGGAAAGCTGCGGCTGTAAGCAATAAGAAGAGCATGAAAACGCGTAATAAAATACGCCACTCAAATTTTTTAAATGTCATATTTATTGAGTCTCCTGTATAATGCGGTGCGGGTGATCCCTAATTCTTTAGCGGCCTTGGAAATATTACCACTGTGTTTTTCAATAACGTGCAGAATAGTGTTCTTTTCTACTGCACTGAGATTGGTTTGCTGAGCTTCTTCTTGTACAAAGGTCGCCGATTCAATAGGCGAGAAGATAACGTCTTTTGCCTGTAACTCATTACCATCGGTCATAATTACGGCTCTTTCAATAGCGTATTGTAATTCACGCACATTGCCGGGATAATGATAATGCATTAGTTTCTGGATCGCGCCTTCATCAAATTCCATGGCCGGCTTTAAATATTTATTAGCGTACTGATTGCTGAAATGTTTAGCTAGCAGGATGATATCAGAACCCCTTTTCCGGAGCGGCGGTACCACAATTTCCACGGTGTTGATCCGGTATATCAGATCTTTACGGAAGCGGCTTTCATTGGCTAATTCAGACATCGGGACGTTGGTGGCACAGATCAGCCGGATATCAATAGGAGTTGATGTATTGGTGCCCAGGCGGGTTACCTGTCTATTTTGCAGTACAGTTAACAATTTAGCCTGTTGGTATAAGGAAATATTGCCGATCTCGTCAAGGAAAAGTGTGCCGCCATTGGCAGCCTCAAACCTGCCCTGGCGGTCTTCCCGGGCATCTGTAAAGGCTCCTTTCTTGTGTCCGAAAAGTTCGCTTTCAAAAAGTGATTCCGTCAATGCACCTACATCTACTTTGACAAAGGGCTGACTGGCCCGCAGGGAATGCTGATGTATGGCTTTTGCAATCAGGTCCTTACCGGTTCCATTCTCGCCAAGGATCAGGATGTTGGCATCTGTAGGCGCGATCTTCCGGATCTTAAAGAAAATGTCCTGCATCACTTCTGATTCGCCGATTAATTCGTTACCTATTACTGAGCTATGCTCAGAGGACGGCTTACTGGCGGAAGTTTTATTGCTCTTGTATGCTTCGGTTATAGTAGCAAGAAGTTTTTCATTGTGCCAGGGTTTTACAACAAAATCAAAAGCCCCTTCTTTAAGCGACCGGATAGCAAGGTCAATATCACCATAAGCAGTGATCATAATCACAGCAGCGTCAGACTTGAACTCCTTGATCTTTTTCAGCCAGAAAAGCCCTTCATTTCCTGTATTGATTGAGCTATTAAAGTTCATATCCAATAAGATAACATGAAAGTTTTGACGGGCCAACAAGCCACGTATATTCTCCGGATTCTTTTCGGTTACAACTTCTTTTACTTCGGGTCTCAACAGCAAGCGAACAGCGGTGAGTACATCAACGTCATCATCTATAACAAGTATACAGGCATTTTTTAGCGACATAGTAGAATAGTGGTTGCTTTAGCGAATCTACAACTATACCGTTATTGTAAAGACTTGTAAATGAACTTCTATACAGTTTACAGGATGAGCGGTACTGTATCAAAACCGGACACTGGATGTGCAGAAACGAACGTGTTTCTGTCTTGGGTAAGAGGTAAGTGGTTGAAAATGAGGAGGATTGAATATTGGTATTATTATGAAAGATGGATATGCAGAATGATCTTTAAAGTAAAATTAAAACTGTGGATAGAGTAATTATTAAAAAAAAGTGGACCACAAAAAAGATATTGACCATTGCCGGCATCACCGGGATTGTGCTTCTCATTTCTGCAAGCTGGTACTTTACGGCAGGAAAAAGCCGTTTGAATGTTGACGCAGAACGTGTCACGATAAGTGAGGTAAAAAAAGGACCTTTCCAGGAGTTCATTCCTGTAAATGGCATCGTACAACCAGTGGCAACCATTTATCTTGATGCCCTGGAAGGGGGACGTGTAGAAGAACGATTTGTAGAAGACGGAGCCATCGTGAAAAAGAACCAACCAATTCTTCGTTTGTCAAATACAGACTTGGAATTGAGCCTTGCCAACCAGGAGACTGCTGTTTTTGACGTATTGACCCAGATGCAAAACACAAAGAACAATGCTGTCCAGAATACCATTCAACAATTAAATCAGAAGGCAGATGTAGAAAATGCCCTGGCGGAGGCTGAAAGACTGTACAAGCTCAATAAGTACCTGTATGAACAAAAGGCGCTTGGCGCACAGGAATTCAAAGCATCTGAGATTAGTTATACTTACCAAGTAAACCGGAAGAAGCTGAATGACCAAACGCTGCGTCAGGATGAGATCTCCAACAAGCAGCAAATCAGCCAGATGGCCGCTTCTTATGCCCGCATGCAGAATGCATTGTCACTGATGAGAAGAAAGGTAGAGGACTTGGTGGTAAAGGCTCCCATTGATGGCCAGTTAACAGCACTGGACGCGGAAATAGGCCAGTCGAAAAGCAAGGGGGAGCGCCTGGGACAAATTGATATATTAAGCGGGTATAAAGTGCGTGTGGATATTGATGAACATTACATTTCCCGCATCTTTATCGGGCAAATGGGAGATGCTTCATTTGCCGGAAAAACATACAGCCTGAGAATTAAAAAAGTGTATACGCAGGTAACCAATGGACGTTTTCAGGTGGACATGGAATTTGTTGATGCCACGCCTCCAGGGATACGCAGGGGACAGACTTTACAGATCCGGTTAGCGCTGAGTGATGAAACAGAAGCATTGCTGGTCGCCAAGGGCGGTTTCTTTCAACAAACCGGTGGCAATTGGATATTTAAATTAAGCGATGATGGAAAGAGGGCTTATAAAGTGGATGTTCAATTAGGTCGTCAGAATCCTGATTATTATGAAGTGTTGAGTGGTTTGAAGCCTGGAGATAAAGTAGTGACATCCAGCTATGAGAATTACGGAGATATGCAGGAACTGGTACTTAGAAAATAGACAATGGGCAATAGACAATAAGCAATTAATAACTTAAATAATAAAACAAATCTTATGTTCAAGTTTGTTCTGCTCTTGTGTTTATGTATGTTCAGCATATGTACAGATGCATATAAAAAGGCAGGTTCTCCTTTTCGTGATGAACAAAGCCCAGGAGCAATACTTCATGAGATAGACTTCAGCTTCCCTTTTATTCTTTTTAAAAAATAGATCAACTGCTTTAAACAACAACAATGATAAAGATTACCAACCTGGAAAAGATATACCGGACAGAAGAAGTAGAAACAGTAGCCCTCAACAAGCTTTCCATGCAGGTAGCCGAAGGTGAATTTGTAGCCGTTATGGGCCCATCGGGATGTGGCAAGTCCACACTGTTGAACATACTTGGTTTATTGGATGACCCGGATAGTGGCAGCTTTGTGTTCAATGGTATCGAAGTGGCCGGTTTTAATGAACGGAAAAGGGCTGAATTACGGAAGAGAAACATCGGTTTCGTGTTTCAAAGCTTTAACTTGATTGATGAATTGACTGTATTCGAAAATGTGGAGCTACCGCTCATTTATCTTGGTGTTAGTTCTGCAGAGCGCAAAAGCAGGGTGGAAGCTGTATTGGACAAAATGCAGATCATGCACCGCCGCAACCACTATCCTCAGCAACTTTCAGGCGGCCAGCAACAGCGGGTAGCCGTGGCCCGTGCAGTTGTCAACAGGCCTAAGTTGATATTGGCAGATGAACCAACAGGTAATCTTGATTCCAGTAATGGAAATGAAGTCATGCAATTGTTAACAGACCTCAATGAACAGGGAACCACCATCGTGATGGTAACGCACAGCGAGCACGATGCACGGTACAGCCATCGCATCATAAGGATGCTGGATGGGCAGACGGTAACGGAGAATATTTTGGTGTGAGGGAGGATGATAGATGACAGAGATGATAGATGTTTTATAGAATTTACAAACGTAAAATAATGTTCCAAAGTTATTTCAAAATCGCATGGAGAAACCTGAAAAGAACCCCTGGTTATTCATTCATTAATATTGGCGGACTCACAGTAGGTATGGCAGTTGCTATATTGATAGGTTTGTGGATCCATGATGAGGTGTCTTTTAATAAATATCATAAGAACTACAACACCATTGCCCAGGTAATGCAAAGGGAAAACTTTAATGGAGAGCGTTCCGCACAAATTTCCCTGCCGCGGCCTTTGGAATTCGAGTTGCGCAACAAATATGGTAGCAACTTCAAACAAATTGTGATGTCCTCTTGGGAGGGAGAGCATATCTTATCTGCTGGTGATACAAAAATTTCCAGTTCAGGAAGATTTATGCAGGCTGGCGTTCCTGAAATGTTATCATTGAAAATGATAAAGGGTACATGGGCGGGCCTGAAAGATCCTTCTTCCATCATGTTATCAGCATCTGCTGCCAAAGCGCTCTTTGGTGATAAAGATCCTATGGATAAAATGATGAGGATAAATAATAAGATGGATGTAAGGGTAACCGGTGTGTACGAGGATCTCCCCTACAACACATACTTTAAAAATTTAAAATTTCTTTCCACCTGGAATTTATGGATGGCTCATAATGACTGGATAAAAAATGCACAAGATAAATGGGGTAATAATTCTTTTCTTATTTATGTCCAAATACAGCCCAACACGACATTTGATAAAGTTTCTGAAAAAATCAAATTGTCAAAACAGCAAAATGTAGATGCAGAAGGTAAGAAGTTTAATTATGAAATATTCCTGAACCCCATGAGTCGCTGGCACCTGTATTCAGAATGGAGGAATGGAGTGAATACCGGTGGGCGCATTCAATTCGTCTGGATGTTTGGTCTCATTGGCCTTTTTGTGTTGCTACTGGCCTGTATCAATTTTATGAACCTGAGTACAGCCCGTAGTGAAAAGCGGGCAAGAGAAGTAGGCATTAGAAAAGCAATTGGTTCCTTGCGGCATCAATTGGTTAGCCAGTTTCTAAGTGAGTCATTTTTGATCTCAGTAATTGCTTTTCTCTTAGCGGTTATTCTGGTTGTCGTTTCCTTATCATGGTTTAATGAACTGGCTGATAAGAAAATGACAATACCATGGATAAATCCTTATTTCTGGTTCTTAAGTATAGGGTTTATCATCATTACAAGTTTAATGGCCGGCAGCTATCCTGCTTTATACTTGTCATCTTTTAACCCTGTAAAAGTTTTAAAAGGTACCTTCCGGGCTGGACGTTTTTCTTCGCTTCCTAGAAGGGCTTTAGTAGTATTACAATTTACTGTGTCAATTGCACTGATCTGCGGGACCATTATTGTTTTCCGGCAGATACAACATGCAAAAAACCGCCCGGTAGGATATGACAGGAATAGTTTGCTGGCGATACGAATAAAGTCGCCTGATTTAGCAGACAAGGTTGATATGATTAGTAGCGAGTTGAAAAGTGCAGGTGTTGCTGTTGAAATAGCTAAGTCTGACAGCCCTTTAACAGGTGTGTGGTCAAATAATGGTGAATTTGATTGGCCAAACAGGGACCCCAATAAAGTTGCTGATTTTGCCACAATATGGATTACGCATGATTATGGTAAAGCTATAGGCTGGCAAATCAAAGAAGGCAGAGACTTTTCAAAAGAGTTTGCAACAGATTCAATAGGTCCGGAGCCAGAATCTACTGTGACCTACAGCATTATTATGAATGAAGCCGCGGTGAAATACATGGGTTTAAAAAATCCTGTCAATACAATTATAAGATGGGGTGGCCACCCTCTAAAAATAATTGGAGTAGTTAAAGACATAGTAATGGAATCGCCTTTCGATCCTGTCAGGCAAACAGTTTATCTGGTGAATAGTAGTGCAGCACATAGCTGGATCAATATCAAAATCAATCCTAACTTAAGCGCCGGTCAGGCCCTGGCAAAAATTGAAACCATCTTTAAAAGGCTGGTGCCTGCAGTTCCGTTTGATTACAAATTTATCGATACAGAATATGGCTTAAAGTTCGCTGCAGAAGAACGCATTGGCAAACTGGCTTCTGTTTTTGCTGTGCTTGCTATTTTCATCTCTTGTTTAGGATTATTTGGGCTAGCATCATTTATTGCAGAAAAGCGCACAAAAGAAATTGGAATTCGCAAAGTATTGGGTGCTTCAGTATATAACCTTTGGAAAATGCTGTCGATAGATTTTGTAATACTTGTAATTATATCCTGTTGTATCGCGATTCCTGTTGCTTATTATTTTCTGAATCAATGCCTACACAAATCTGAATACCGCACAGAGATCG
>CBKWHA010000075.1:0-22159 GCA_966674115.1 uncultured Chitinophagaceae bacterium | reverse complement strand
TATCGGTTTTGATGCTGTTTCTACAATGGCGGAAGAAAGCAAAAATCCACAAAGAGATCTGCCCAAGGGGATGATCTATTCGCTGGTCATCTGTACAATTGTATACATCCTGTTATCGCTTGTTCTCACCGGTATGGTTAATTACAAGCAGCTCAATGTTGGTGACCCACTGGCAGAAGTATTCCGACTGAATAATGTTGGATGGATGCAGAATATTATTTCTGTAATTGCCGTAGTAGCCATGACCAGCGTAATGCTAGTGTTTCAGTTAGGGCAGCCGCGTATCTGGATGAGCATGAGCCGGGATGGTTTATTGCCTTCAAAATTTCAGCGCATTCACCCCAAATACAAAACACCCTCTTTTGCAACCATTGTTACTGGTTTGGTAGTTGGACTTCCTATTTTATTTACAGATGAGCAGTTTGTACTGGATTTTACCAGTATCGGAACTTTATTTGCCTTTGTGCTGGTATGTGGAGGTGTATTGTTAATACCAAGGAAAGAAAAACAGGAAGGAAAATTTCATTTACCATATATAAATGGAAAGCTCATTTACCCTTTTATCATATTGGGCCTTTTTGTTTTACTCTCTGTTACAAGCGAAAGGTATTTTCCTGAATTGTTAAACGGGGATTTCTCAGATCATTCTGGTTCTGCTAATGCAGGAGATTATTTGTTTGGAACTCCTGTATTAAAAATTTCTACAATTATTTTCTGGCTTTTTTGCCTTGTACTTTCCGTTTTAACTTTCATGCGTAAACTTTCTCTCATTCCCCTTATGGGTCTGACTACCTGTCTTTATTTACTGACTGGTATGTCGGCTTCTAACTGGAAGTGGTTTTTTATCTGGTTTGCCATTGGTTTGGTTTTTTATTTCTCATATGGCTACCGAAAAAGCAAGCTGGCGGTAATGCTAGGTTAGAGGTACGAGGTACGAAGTTAGAGGTACGAGGTTAGAGGTACGAGGTAAAGACCTCTTGATGGTTGCGGCTTTCAACGCATACAATACCGTACTACCTAATTTAATTTGGTATAAATGGGAGGGAAATAGTTAATTAAAAAATTGAAGAAAAAAGAGCCGGTTACAATTTTAAATAACTGGCTCTTTTTATATAAACTGTACAAATACAAGGTTAAAATTGCTCCAGACCTGAGAAGAAGAAGTCTCCTTCTATTTTTGCATTCTCATCGCTATCGCTTCCATGAACCGCATTTTCACCAACGGATGTTGCGTATAGTTTGCGGATTGTTCCCTCGTCAGCTTTTGATGGGTCAGTAGCACCAATAAGGGTTCTGAAATCAGCAACAGCATTTTCTTTTTCAAGAATAGCGGCAATAATTACACCGCTGCTCATGAATTTTACCAATTCACCATAAAAGGGGCGTTCTTTATGTACGGCATAAAACTGGCCTGCTTTTTCTTCAGAGAGAAGGGTTTGCTTTAAAGCCACAATACGAAACCCAGCCTTGATGATCTTATCTAATATAGCGCCTGCATGTCCGTTTCTCATGGCATCAGGCTTTACCATGGTAAATGTTCTATTACTCATTACTGTTAAGTTTTCGGCGCAAAAGTAGAGTAAAGTTTGAAGTTTCCTCTACATTTGCCGCTCGTTTATGCGACCAATTCACGAAATATATACAAAACTTAAAGAGCCCAAGAAAATTGCCATTACTATGCATCAAAAGCCAGATGCTGATGCCATGGGTTCTACTTTAGGGTTATATCATTTTCTGGTTCAGTTTGGCCATGAAGTACAGGTTATTTCTCCAACCAATTGGGCAAGGTGGCTCGATTGGATGCCGGAAGTAGACAAGGTGTTGGATTATGAATTACACAAAAGTAAGGCAGATGAATATCTGGACGCTGCCGATTGGCTTTTCTGCCTGGATTTTAATCATTTTGGGCGTACCAAGTTATTAGCGTCCAAACTGGCAGAGCTGAAGTGCACTAAAATTTTAATTGATCACCATCAGGAGCCTGATGTTCAAAGTTT
The DNA here is from genome assembly GCA_966674115.1 of uncultured Chitinophagaceae bacterium. Classification (GTDB taxonomy): domain Bacteria; phylum Bacteroidota; class Bacteroidia; order Chitinophagales; family Chitinophagaceae; genus Flavisolibacter. The sequence goes on along the minus strand of CBKWHA010000075.1, from coordinate 20,162 downwards.
TGATTACGGGGTTTCTTCTACCGGAAAGAGCTCAACCTGCGAAATGGTGTATGATTTTATAGTACAATCCGGCAATAGGGATAAGATCAACATCTATATCAGTGAATGTCTTTATGCAGGGGTGGTTGCAGATACCGGTTCATTCCGGTTTTCCTCTACCCATGCGAGTGTGCACCACATGGTAGCCACTTTGAAGGAGCATGGTTTACAACATACGAAGGTACATGAAGCCTTGTATGACAATTTTTTAGAAAACCGCTTAAGGTTTTTGGGTCATGTGCTCTCCAACAGGTTGGAAGTAATTTATGAACTGAACACGGCACTGATCTATGTTACCAAAGTTGATCTGTTGAAATATAATATCAAAACAGGAGATACGGAAGGTATTGTAAACTACCCACAGTCTATTCAGGGCATTAAACTGGTAGGTTTTGTGGTGGACCGTGATGAAGAACGGAAATGGTCGTTCCGCAGTAAAGGCAATTTCGATTGTAATACATTTGCCCGGAAGTATTTTGGAGGTGGAGGGCATTTTAACGCAGCAGGTGGCCAAGACAAAGAGTCCCTGGAAAAAACCATACAGAAATTCAAACAAGCCATAAGAGAAAACAAAGAACTTTTACAATAAACAAACAACTACAATGCGATTCGTAAACAGCATCTTTAGTGCAGCCGCTTTGGTTCTTTTGGTGAGCAGTTGCAACAGCGTAGACTTCAAAAAGACAAAAGGCGGAATGCCCTATAAACTTTTTCCCGGTAAAGGGACTAAAAAAGTAGAGCCTGGTAATATTATTAAATTAAATTACTCGCAAAAACTTAATGACAGTCTATTGTTCGCAACTTATGATAAAGGACCGGTTTATATACCTGTAAGCAGTGAAAGCCAGCCCTATGATATTAGCGAGATCATTCCTACTTTGAAAGAGGGCGACAGTGTTTATGCTGTTCAAATGGTAGATACCTTCATGACAAGAACACCCGGAGCGCTGCCTCCTCAATTTAAGAAAGGAGACAAGCTGATCACTACTATTAAAGTGCTGGACGTATTTAAGTCACCAGAAGAAGCCCGGGCTGATGAAATAAAAGAAAGGCAACAAGCGTTTAAAAATGATCCAAAAATTCAAAGCCAGCTCAAAAAAGATGATAAGGCCATCTCTGATTATCTGGCTAAGAACAATATCCAGGCGCAAAAGGTAGGATCTGGTACTTATGTGCAAATTATCACACCAGGTACAGGTCCAAAAATTCAGGAAGGAAAATTCGTAAGCCTGATGTACAAGGGTTCAACCTTTGGAGGCAAAGTTTTCGATACCAATATGGATACTTCTTTTCATCATACTGAGCCATTGTCGATGGAAATTGGTACAGGGCGTTCGATCCCAGGTTTTGAGGAAGGTTTGAAGGCATTAAGTCAGGGTGCCAAGGCCAGGCTGTTTATTCCTTCGAGTCTTGCTTATGGTGAAGCTTCTCCTTCTCCTGATATCAAAGCCAATGAAAATCTGATATTCGATATTGAAGTTTTGGAGGTTAAAGACAAGGCTCCGTCGCCTAATTTGGCACCTTCACCGAAAAATGACACTACTCGCCGATAATTAACAATATCTATAAAAAGAATTTGCAGTTTTACGGCTCATTATACAATGAGCCGTTTTTATTTCCGCACCCATGAGAACTTAGGGCTCCCGTTTTTTCAATCCAATAGTTCTTGTGTCAGAAATGAAAGATACCTATTACATTATCCGCTCCCATGAAAACTATCAACCATTTTTATAAAGGATAATGATGTTTTATCCAGCCATTCAAAAAATTAAGAGCATTTAACAGTGCTCTTATTTTTTTGCTTTTGTTAATGGTTATTAATTCAAACAGCTCACCAATTTAACTGCTTGAACCGCTTCTTTCACATCATGTACCCGCAAAATATGAGCACCCTTCAAAAGGGAAATCGTATTTAATACAGTGGTTCCATTGAGTGCATCTTCTGGATTGATATTCAGAGTTTTGTATATGGTTGCTTTACGGGAAAGGCCAATCAGCAATGGTTTTTTCAATTGGGAAAAATAGTCCAGTCTGGAAAGTAATTGAAAGTTGTGCTGAATGGTTTTACCAAAACCAAAACCTGGGTCAACTATGATATCCTTGATCCCCGATTCATTGAATTGCTTTATTTTAAAATTTAGAAAGTCGAAGACCTCAGTAACTACATTGTCATAAAGAGGATTTACCTGCATGGTTTGCGGATCGCCTGTCATATGCATCAATACATAAGGTACACCTAGCCCGGCAACTGTTTCCACCATGGCTTCATCAATACTTCCTGCACTTACATCGTTTACAATGGACGCCCCTGCTGCCACTGCCTCTTTGGCCACTTTTGCATAAAAGGTATCTATGGACAAGAGTGCACCGGGAAATCTTTTATGAATAGCTGAAATGGCCGGTATCACTCTTTCCAATTCTTCATCCTCTTTTACGCGTTGGCTACCTGGTCTTGTACTTTGCCCTCCTATATCTATAATGCCAGCACCGTCACTGATCATTTGTTCTGCACGGAATAATAATTCATCTTCTGCGTTAAACCTGCTCCCGGCAAAAAACGAGTCAGGGGTCATATTTAAAATGCCCATAACAAGGGGTTGTTTCAGTATGATCAGTTTGCCTTTGCAATTGAGTGTAAACATTGATTTACTACTTTTGGAGCGAAAGGTACAGCGGGAAGGATAATCAATAGTAGTAATTAAGTATTTTAAAATATAATTCAATAAAACCCCATGCAGACGGTACAATCCAAAACAAACCGGCAATATGATGCAGTAATTGAACGGTGCAAAGATATTTTCCTGAAAAAAACATCTGATTACGGAACTGCCTGGAGGGTTTTGCGAACTATCTCTATTACTGACCAGATCTACATAAAAGCACAACGTATCAGGACTATACAGGAAAAAAAGGTACAAAAAGTTGGCGATGACATTTCTGCCGAATTCATGGGTATTATTAATTATAGTGTAATCGGCTTAATACAGCTTGAGCTGTCTGAGGAAGCACCCGAGGAATTAACGGTTGACGATGTTTCGTCTTTGTACGACCGCTATATATCCATTGCCCGTGAATTGATGCAAGCAAAAAATCATGATTATGGCGAAGCCTGGCGCAGTATGTCACAGGAAAGCTTTGTAGATTTAATCCTGATGAAACTGTACCGTATGCGGCAAATTCTGACCAATGAGGGGAGGACCCTGATCAGTGAGGGGCTTGATGCTAATTACCTGGACATTATCAATTATTCTGTTTTTGCCTTAATATTAATGGGTGAAAAAAATGATCGTAAATAAAAATTCATGAAGCAAGCCATCAACATTGTCCGAATTTTTGTAGGTGTCCTTTTTATTATTTCTGGTTTGGTAAAGGCAAATGATCCGCTGGGTTTAAGTTATAAGATGCAAGAGTTTTTTGAGATTTGGAGTTCGGGCCTGGCCTCTTCCGGTAATTTTTTTCAATTCTTTCACGAACATTCACTTGGTCTGTCAGTAATAATGATTGCACTGGAAATCATGGCAGGTGCAGCTTTACTTGCAGGGTGGAAGAAAAACTTCGTGCTTAATTTACTTCTTGTACTGATCATTTTCTTTACCTTTTTAACTGCTTATGCCTTTTTATCAGGAAAGTTTAAAAATTGTGGCTGTTTTGGTGATTGTTTGCCTATCACTCCTCTTACCTCTTTCCTTAAAGACGTGATATTGTTGGGCATGATTGTTTTCCTTATTGCGGGAAAACGGCATATTCAGCCAGCATTTTCGGGAACTTTAAGGGCTTCATTTCTAATAGGTTTTCTTGCGCTTAGTATTGGGCTGCAATGGTATGCTTTAAACTATTTACCAATAGTAGATTGCCTTCCTTTTAAAAAGGGCAATAATATTGCGCAACAAATGAAGATCCCTTCCGGAGCCGTTCCAGACAGCTTTGCTATTAGGTTCGTATATGAAAAAGGAGGAAAGCAGTTTGAGTTTTCTCCAGAGCAATTACCTGCTGACCTAGATACCTATAAATTTGTTGACAGGGTAGATAAATTAGTGCGTAAAGGAAATGCAGAACCTCCCATAAAAGGTTTTGCTTTAGTGGGTGTATCAGGAGTTGACTCAACAGAGGCAGTATTAAATCTGCCTATTAGTTTGCTTCTTTTTTGTGAGCACTTCAGAAATGATCCAGAAAACTGGGCACATGAATTCAAGAAATTGTACAAAGCAGCGCAGCAACGTAATATACCAGTCTTTGTAGCAACTGCAGTTTCTTTGCCTCAGGCTGCTACTTTCTTCCAAGAGCATGGTTTACCTGAGGTGCCACTTTATACTTGTGATAATACCGCTATAAAAACTGCCGCCCGTACTATTCCAACTGTTTATTTATTAAAAAACGGTACTGTTCAGAAAAAACATAGTTTTAGAGAATTAGATGTGGTTAAAAATGAGTTAGTTACAGCTGATTAGTTTGTTATGCTACAGTTGATCGTCAGAAAGGTCCTTTATGGTTTACTAGTTTTGATAGGGGTAGTGGTTTTGGTGTTTGTATTATTCCAGGGATTTGGCGACCCGTCCCGTTTGGTGATGGGACAAACCGGCGATCCTGCAACACAGGCAACAATACGTAAAGAATTAGCGCTTGATCAACCCAGGTGGAGGCAAGCGCTTTTATATTTTAATGATGTTTCACCCATCAGTTTTTATGCAAAAGAAGAAATAGAAAAGAAACAGTTAAAAGGTTTGTTCATTGGAGGCAAAAACAAATTAGCAATCAAGTTGCCTTATTTACGCACCTCTTATCAAACAAGAAAGCCTGTTTCTGAAATTTTATTAGAAGCATTACCCGGAACAATTCTGCTGGCTTTTATGGCTATGCTGATTGCAGTAATGCTTGGTATTCCTCTTGGAATTTTAGCTGCCATAAGACAAAACTCTGGTTTGGATGTGGCAGCAGTGTTTACCAGTATCCTGGGCATTTCGGCTCCATCTTTTTTTATGGGGATTATCATTGCATACCTTTTTGGATTTGTTTGGAGCGATTGGACTGGTTTGCATTTAACTGGTAATTGGTTTGAAATAGATGCTTCAACAGGGGAAAGGCGGCTTTCCCTTCAAAACGGAATTCTGCCGGCTTTTACATTGGGTATCAGGCCTTTGGCCATCATAACTCAACTAACACGCAGTTCTATGCTCGATGTTCTGGATCAGGATTATATCAGAACAGCTTATGCAAAAGGGCTGAGTAAAAGGGCTATAATATGGCAGCATGCGCTACCCAATGCATTAAACCCTGTGTTAACTGCCATTACCGGGTGGTTTGCAGAACTTTTAGCCGGTGCGTTTTTTATTGAATACATTTTTGGTTGGAAAGGAATTGGGAAAGTTACCGTTGATGCTTTGGAGAAACTGGATTTTCCTGTAGTCATGGGGTCTGTTCTTGTTACTGCCACCTTTTTTATACTTATGAATATTCTTGCTGATATATTATATGGCTTAGTTGATCCGCGGGTAAGAACCTTCTGACAGCATTTCAAATGAAATTAAGACAGCAGGGGTTGATAAATAATTTCAATTCAAACTGAAAATAATAATATCCTAATCGAAATATTATCTAACTTTATTATGAAAGAAATGCAAACCTATTTGTAAAACCCTTAATCCTCTTGAAATGGCAAAAGTTTCGGAAATCCTTGCCCGTAAGTACCCCCAATTTAACACGATCTCACCGAACCATATGGTAAGTCAGGCATTGAACCAAATGTGTGCTGAAAATGTAGATTACCTGATTGTAATGGATGATGAAAGATTTATAGGAATTCTTACAGAGCATGATGTTACGAACAAAGTACTTTTTGCCAATAAGCCTTTGGACGAATTAAAAGTAAGTGATTTTTTGAATAAGAATTTGCCTGTTGCATCGTCTGAAAGTTCTGTTGCCGATTGTCTGCAGCTATTAGAACGCCATAATGTGCGTTATTTGGCCATTTATGATGATTTTACTTTTAAAGGGGTGGTGTCTGCAAATGACTTAATGTATGAAATGCTTGCAAATAATGATTCTGTGTATGGGGACTTTTCGCAAGACCAGAAGTTTTCCTGGGTTTATTGAATGATCACATCCTTAATATCATTTGATCCTAAAGCTTCGTTTACGCGAAGCTTTATTTTTTCTTTTTGATAGGAAAGTTCCTGTTTTAATGGCGCTACACTAGTAGTAATCAGAAGGGTATGGTTGACTATTTTAATACTATCCGTATACCTAGCTATAGTTTTCCCCATTAGCTGTTCCCACAATTCATCAATCTGCAAAGCCTGAATATCATTTTTCATTCTGCTTTGCTTTAAAAAGTGTTGAATCGCTTCGCCTATTGAATATTGGGCCATTGTAAAAATTTTTATGTTTATAACTCGATTAACTGATACGGGTGTTGCAGTTTATCTAATTGTACCTGAAGACGTTGATGACTAGTATCGGTAATAAATACTTGTCCCTCACTGTCATTACATACTTGCATCAGTAAATTGCTTATCCGCTCTTCATCCAATTTTTCAAAAACATCATCCAGTAATAGCAGGGGTGTCAACTTTTTTTCCTCTTTTAGAACATCCATTTCTGCCAATTTAAGAGCAAATAACAAACTTTTTCGCTGGCCCTGAGAGGCAATACTTTTAAATGTTTGATTTCCCAAATTGAAAGTGAGATCATCTCTATGAATGCCGCCGGTGGTCCGTTGCAACATCAGGTCTTTCTGACGATTAATTTTTAGAAGTTCCTGAAAAGAAAGTTCCTGGAGTTCGCTTTCATAAAATAAGTTTATAGGTTCGTAATGCCGGGCTATATCATTATACAATAGTTTGACAGCAGGTAAAAAGCTCAATAAAAAATGAAATCTCTTGTCGAAGATCACAGTTCCTTCCTTAACCAATTGTTCATCTAAAATGTCCAAAACAGAAAGGTCACGGCTCCCAAACCCATCATTGTAATTCCGGAGAAATGAATTCCGCTGTTGGAGTATTTTATTATAGCTGATCAGGCTTTGAAGGTAACTATGATCCAATTGTGACAATAAGGTGTCTATAAATTTACGGCGATCTTCACTTATGCCTATAATTAATTGTACATCATCTGGTGCAATCACCACACAGGGATAGCGTCCGATGTGTTTCGAAAAACGAGTATAAAGCTCATCGTTTACAGCGAATTCTTTTTTGCCCGTTTCCCTTAAAATGCAAACAGCTTTTTCAGGATTGCCGTTTAAATTAAAATGGCCCTCCACACGGAAACCAAGATGACCGTGTTGCGCGATCAATTGATCCTGCCTGGTAAAATAGCTTTTTGTAAAACATAAGTAATGTATGGCATCAAGCAGGTTGGTCTTGCCTTTTCCGTTTCGGCCACAGATACCAACAATACGTTCTGTAAAACTGAACTCCTGTTGAAAATAGTTCTTAAATTGAAAGAGTGATATGGAAGAAACAAAAAGACTCAAGGGTTTATGTAAGTAGTACGAAGATATTAGATTTTTCCTGGGCTTATATATATATTTATTTTATTTGTTGTATGTTTAATCGTTTAAAACTCAAAACACTATACTTCAAATTCTAAACTAACAATCGAATCCCTTATTTTTGCGGCTCAAATTTTATAAACGTGGCTTCTCAAACATTACAATCTGTAGCTACCAAGTTTACCAAGGAAACTTATCTGTACTGGTACGAACTGATGCAATTAATCCGCCAATTTGAATTGATGGCCGAAGAAAAGTATAAGATGGAAGGAAAAATCCGTGGCTTTTTTCATGCTTACATTGGCCAGGAAGCAATTGCTGCCGGCTGTATGACAGCAACAAAACCGGAAGATTCTTTTATCACCGGGTACCGTGATCATGGTTTGGCCATTGCAAAAGGGGTTTCTGTTAATTCCTGTATGGCAGAGCTTTATGGAAAAGCAACGGGTAATGCCAAAGGAAAGGGCGGAAGTATGCACTTTTTCGGAAAGGATGTGAATTTTTACGGAGGCCATGGAATTGTGGGTGCTCAAATCGGAACCGGAGCGGGTATTGCCTTTGCTGAAGCCTATAATAATACAGATAATGTAGTGCTCTGCTTCTTTGGAGACGGAGCGGCCCGTCAGGGTATATTACATGAAACTTTTAACCTTGCTATGTTGTGGAATCTTCCGGTTGTTTTCATTTGTGAAAATAACAACTACGCAATGGGAACTTCTGTAAGCCGTTCTTCAAATGTAATTGATATTTATAAGCTGGCAGATGCCTATGAAATGCCCAGTGATGTGATCGATGGTATGAGGCCTGAAACTGTTCATGAAGGGGTTTCCCGCGCAGTAAAGCGTGCCCGCGAAAAAGGCGGTCCTTCTTTGCTGGAGATCAAGACTTACCGCTATAAAGGACACTCCATCAGTGATCCCCAGAAGTACAGGACTAAAGACGAGGTGGAAGAATACCGCGCTAAGGATCCAATCGCCCTGTTATTAAAAAACATCTTAGAAAATAATATTGCAACCCAGGAGGAAATTGACCAAATTAATACAAGGGTTGATCAAGCCGTTACGGAAAGCGTAAAATTTGCAGAGGAGTCTCCCTGGCCAAATGATGATGAAGTGTTAAAAGATGTATACGTTGACAAAAATTATCCATTTATTGTTGATTAAAAAATACCACCTGCTATAATTTTATTTTCATGTTAGAAACAAAACAATTGCAAGAAAAAGACGATAGCCAGGTAGTGGTGGATCGTGCTAAAGATTTCTGGTCACGTTACAGCCGCTCTATTTTAATGGCTTCTGCCGTTATTATCATTTTATGTGGCGGATACCTTGGATATAAATATTTTTATAAATTACCCCAGGAACAAAAAGCTGCAGATGCGATGTTCAAGGCAGAGGAATATTACCGCCTGGATTCATTGAATGTAGCCCTAAACGGTGATGGTATTAATGCGGGTTTTTTGAAATTGATTGATAAATATGGCAGTACAAAAGCCGGCAATATGGCCAGATTTTATGCAGGTCATATTTTATTAAAACAAGGCAAGTTTGATCAATCGGTTAAGTATTTAAAAGATTTTCAAACAGAATCAAAATTAGTTCAGGCCAGGGCCTATAAATTACTTGGGGACGCCTATGCAGAACAAGGAAAAAATAGCGATGCTTTGGAGAGCTACAAAAAAGCTGCAGCCCATTTTAGTGATGACGAGGCAAATTCTTCTGAATATTTATTCCTGGCTGCTTATTTTGCAGAAAGGGTAATGAAAAACAAAGAAGAAGCTATTGATCTGTTCAAAGAATTAAAAGAAAAATTCCCTCGTTCGGAAAGAGGTTTTGAAGCTGAAAAATATTTAGCACAATTAGGAGTTTATAACTAAGCTTTTAGCTAACTTATCATGACTGAAGCAAATAGTAAACTTTTGCAAGAGATTGAGGGCATCCAGAAAGTCAAGGATGCCCTCATTGTTTTAATTAAAACTGAATGGAATAGTGCCATAATTGATGAACTAGAAAAAGGATGCATTGAGGTATTAAAACAATACGGTGTTCATTTTAGAACTTATGTGGTACCCGGTGCAGTAGAAATTCCATTCGCTATACAGCAATGCTGGGCAAACAATAATACGCCTTCAGCTTTTGTAGCACTTGGATGCGTGATCAAGGGCGATACCCCCCATTTTGACTATGTATGCAAATCCGTTACTGATGGTGTTACTCAATTAAATCTTTCGCTGCCGGTACCCGTTGTTTTCGGCGTACTTACGGTGGACACTGAACTGCAGGCAAAGGAAAGAATTGGCGGAGCCCATGGGCACAAAGGAGAGGAGGCTGCCATTACCGCCTTAAAAATGATTGTGCTTAACCAGCAATTAAGAAATGACGAATAATTTAAAATAATTATTCATGAATGTACAATTATTCGTTCCCTGTTTTATTGATCAACTGTATCCGCAAACCGCTTTCAATACAATTAAAGTATTAGAGAAAGCGGGTTGCTCGGTTTCTTATAACCCTGCTCAAACCTGCTGTGGACAACCCGCCTTTAATGCAGGTTTTTGGGATGATGCCCGGGAGGTATGCACTAAATTTTTAAAAGATTTCAGCACTTCAGAATATATAGTAACACCCAGTGCCAGTTGTGCAGGTTTTGTTCACAATTATTATAAGGAACTATTTGAAGGATCTCCACGCCTTATTGACGCTACTGCAATCAGCCAAAAAATTTATGAGCTGTCGCAATTCCTTGTAGATGTATTAGGGCAAATCAACTTTAATGCAAAACTGGAAGGCAAAGCTACTTATCATGACTCATGTGCCGGTTTGAGGGAGTGTAAAATTAAAAATGAACCCAGAAAGCTTTTGGCAAATGTTGAGGGATTAGAATTGGTAGAACTACAGGATGTAGAAACCTGTTGCGGTTTCGGTGGTACTTTTGCCGTAAAATATGAGCCCATTTCAATAGGTATGGCAGAACAGAAAGTTGAAAATGCTTTAGCTACGGGTGCAGACTATCTCATTTCTACAGACCTTTCCTGTTTGATGCATCTCCAGGGTTATATTTCTAATAAAAATTACTCATTAAAAACCATGCACCTTGCCGACGTACTGGCAAGTGGATGGTGATATAACAAAACTGTAAACTATAATAACTAATGGCATTTTGGTTGGTTAAATCAGAACCTTTTAAGTATAGTTGGGATCAATTTGAAAAAGATGGGCAAACATACTGGGATGGAGTGCGTAACTATGCCGCCCGGAACAATTTGAAGGCCATGAAGAAAGGTGATGAAGTTTTGTTCTATCATAGCAATGAAGGTTTGGAGATTGTAGGCGTAGCCCAGGTGGTAAAAGAATTTTACCAGGATCCGACTACAGAAGAAGAGGCATGGGTTGCCGTAGACTTAAAACCAGTAAAGAAATTAGCAAAGCCGGTAAGCTTAAAAGTGATTAAAAATGATGAACGTTTATCCGATATGGCCCTACTCCGCTTAAGCCGTTTATCTGTGCAGCCGGTCAATGAGAAGGAGTGGCAAATTATAATGGAATTGGCAGGCAATTGATGGCGCAAAGTTGCCACGTCAACCGATTATTATGTTTACCTTTATATAGTCTTAGCCATATAAATTGTAAACGAAAACCTGATGTATGCTGCAAGAAGTATTCTCTGCGGCGTTGCCTGCGCAAAAAACAAAATTGCTGACGCCGCCCCCGGCATTAATGGCAGAACTTCCAACATTGGACAGTAAGATATCTTTTCTGCCTTTTGTTAATTATCTGAAAGAGAAACAGCCAAAAGTTTCTGAAACATCTTCAAAGTTTTTTGGTCAGCTTATTGACCATATTGAAAGGAAACCGGCTTTGTTAAGCCCTATAGATGATATTACTGTGTTGAATGAACAAGCTGAACTTTTGGAATCGCTTTGCACCTCATTGTTTCCCATTGTTAGCGAGCACGAGAAAAACAGCTTTGCCCTAACAGCGCCTTACCAGTTTCAATTATTTCATTATTCAGAATCATTCGGCAAATTGTTTCTTGATAAGGAAAAGGAACACTTGCTACTGCCTGATAACATTACAAATGAACAATTGAAGGCAATTCAATGTTCGATGATTTATAGCCATGCCCTGGAGAAGTTTTATGGAATTAAACTAAATGACAGTCCAGAATTGGTTTATCCAATATCAGATGCCAGCACAGGGTTGAAGCGGTATTATAAAATACGTTATGACCGGCGTTTTATTGATGTCCATCTCAAGGGTGTATTACCGCCTATTCAGGATTGCGCAGTTTGCCTGAATACATTCAGGATCATGGATCTTGATAAACAATTACAGGCAATGCCATTAGAATTGTTTGAAATAGAAGGTTTTGCAGTATGGATAGCCGAGGACGTAACGACAACAGAGGCACTGGAATCCATGAAGAAAATACTGCTCCGGCAGAATGAATGTGATACGGGCATTGCCAATGAATTGAAAGACGCCATTCATGCACTTGTAGGATTGAATGATGTGGAAATTGGACTTGCGCCATTTCTTAAAGTAAATAACAGGTATGTGCTTGACGAAAATTGTACAAAACATAGTTTAGGAGGTAAGAAATTACGAGCTAATGATCCTGGTAGCCTGGTGGCATTTAACATGGCAGTAGAATTTTTAAGTGAACATCCGGAACCTGTTGCGTTTTCTGTGCTCGATGAAGAACTGGCAAAGACCTTCCCCTTATTATTATCTGTATACGAAATGGGCGCAAGAAGTTATATCCTTTACCCCATGCAGAACAGCGACGGCTTATTAGGCATTCTTGAGATAGCTTCTCCAAAATCTAACTTACTGAACTATGATGTAATGTCCCGTTTAGAGCCGGCTATCCCCTTATTGTCAGTGGCACTGCTAAAGAGCATAGATGCTTTTCATAATAAAATTGAAAAAGTGGTAAAGGAAAAATTTACCGCTTTACAACAATCTGTAGATTGGAAGTTTGCTGAAGTGGCATGGGAAAGTCTTCGTAATAATGATGTCTCTACTCCAAACGTAACTTTTGAAAACGTTTATCCTTTGTACGGGGCTATTGACATCCGCAATTCATCACTTGAGAGAAGCCATGCAATACAAAAGGATCTGAAAGAACACCTGAAACTCATTGATGACGTATTGGATCAATTGGAAGCACAGGTACATCTTCCTTTGCTTGAGGGTTTGAAGTTTAAAAACTTTACCATTCAGCAATCTATACAGGATAATATGCTAGCAGAAGATGAAGTGCGTATCAATGAATTTTTGGAAAATGAGGTAGAGCCTATGTTAAGCCATTTGCAAAAAATGAATCCACAGGTGCAAAGAATAGTAGATGATTATTTTAAACTGGTAAATGGCCATAATAGCCCCTTGTACAGGAACCGAAAGGAGTACGAAGAAACTTTGTCTCTCATCAATGAAACTGTATTGCAATACCTGGATAAGGAAGAAGAGTTGGTTCAGAAATCATTTCCGCATTATTTCGAGAAATATCGAACAGACGGAGTTGAGTATAATATCTACATTGGTCAGTCCATTGCACCTAATCATCCATTTGACTTGCTGTACCTGAAAAATATCCGGTTGTGGCAATTAAGATCCATGGCTGAAGCAGCGCAGATTACACAAAAGCTATTACCAACATTGAAAGTACCACTGCAAACAACGCAATTGATCCTGATCCAAAGCCAGTGTATCTCTATCGTTTTCCGAAGGGATGAACGCAGGTTTGATGTGGAGGGTTCTTATAATATACGTTATGAAATCATCAAAAAGCGGCTAGATAAAGTGCACATAAAAAACACCAATGAACGCTTAACTCAGCCTGGTAAGATCGCTATTGTTTACTCCAATCAAAAAGAAATTCCAGAATACCAGCAATACATAGAATTCCTGCAAAACAAGAATATTATAAAACCTGGTATTGAATTTCTTGACCTGGAGGAACTTCAAGGCGTGAAGGGATTGAAGGCAATGCGTGTGGAAATCAATCTTGAAGATTGACTTTCCTTTATTTATTTGCTTAAATTTTCAAGTTTAAACATCTTTGCGGCCGATTTTAGCATTTATGCCCTTAGTATTTAAACTTGAAAATTTAAGCTTGTGAAAGAACGCTTGTCATTTATCCCATTCTTCCTGCTGATTACTGTCTCAATTCTGGGAGTTATATTCTCTGGTGTCCCTTCAAAACCAATGGTTACAGAAGGACTGGTGGCTGGTGATGTGGCCTGGATGTTGTGCTCCGCTGGATTAGTTTTATTAATGACACCGGGTTTAGCGCTGTTTTACGGTGGCATGGTTACAACACGCAATGTGATCTCCACCATGCTCCAAAGCTTTATTTGCATGGGGATCATCAGCATTTTATGGATAGTTGTGGGGTTTAGCCTCGCTTTTGGTGATTCCATTGGCGGGTTTATTGGAGACCCCCGAACATTTTTTATGTTTAAAGGCGTTTTGGAAAGCAAGCCCTGGCCATTAGCCAGTACCATTCCGCTGGTATTGTTTGCATTTTTCCAGCTTAAGTTTGCTGTAATTTCTCCGGCATTGATCACCGGATCATTTTCTGAAAGGATCCGTTTTACTTCTTATATATTATTTGCATGCTTATTCAGCATGTTGATCTATGCACCCATAGCCCATTGGACATGGCATCCGGATGGGATTCTTTTTAAAATGGGTGTACTGGATTTTGCAGGTGGCACAGTAGTTCATATTTCTGCAGGTTGTTCGGCCCTGGCCGCAGCCATTTATTTACGCAAGCGTAAAACCGGGGAGCTTCATCTAAATCCATCGAATATTCCATTTGTGCTTACCGGAACAGGCTTGCTTTGGTTTGGCTGGTTTGGCTTTAATGCAGGTTCTGCTGCCGGTGCTAATCATATTGCAGCCATTGCACTGGCAACAACCAATACTGCGGCAGCTTCTGCGGGCATAGCCTGGATAATGTTCGATGTAGTAAAAGGTAAAAAGCCATCAGCCCTAGGTTTTTGCATCGGTTCTGTCGTAGGTTTGGTTGCCATAACACCAGCAGCTGGTTATGTAACCATACCTAACAGTATTTTTATAGGCACGGCAGCCAGCATCATCAGTAATGTAGTGGTAGCACTTTCCGCAAAAACAAACCTGGATGATACACTGGATGTATTTCCATGTCATGGTGTAGGCGCAATGGTAGGTATGCTGTTTACCGGAATTTTTGCCAACCAGGCAGTAAATCCGTTAAATGAAACTGGAAATGGTTTATGGTTTGGTGAGACTAAACTTTTCCTGGCTCACCTTACTGGTTTGGGAATAGTGGTTGCTTTTTCATTCTTTGGAGCCTTCTTACTTTTAAAAATAACGGATTTGATTTCTCCTTTAAGGGTTTCAAAAGAGGAAGAGTTGGAAGGATTGGACATCACGCAACATGGTGAACAGGTAACTTTAAGAGCGTAAGATCCAAGCTTTTATTTTTGTTTATGATTAGTTATAACCCGAAAGACTGGGCTTTGTTCCTTTTCCGCGTGCACAAGTCTGATACGTTGCACAAACTATTACCTATGATCATAGCCATTGGCATTTACTCCTGGCTGGTGGCTTTTTTGATCATTCGGTACGTTCCGGCAAACAGTAGTTTAAAAAACATTTCCCTGATCCATACTTTGCTAGGATTTGCCATTTCCATGCTGCTTGTTTTCCGTACCAATACGGCTTATGACCGTTGGTGGGAGGGTAGAAGACAATGGGGCGCTTTGGTAAACAACAGCCGCAACCTGGCTTTGAAACTTAACAGCATGTTGCTCCTTGATAATGAAACCAGGAGGTTCTTTACAATCCTTATCCCAAGGTTTGCAGAGGAATTAAAACTTCATTTGCAAAAAGAAGAAACAAGATTCCTGCTGGATGAAAAAGCCCATCCGGAAATTCCTGATTTTGACCGGAGCAAGCATGTGCCTAATCAGGTTGCAGGCTTGATGATGAGCCGGATCAATTTGTTGTATACACAAAAGCAGATCTCGGGTGAACAACTGATCTTATTAAATAATGAAATTAGTTCGTTCATGGATATTTGCGGCGCATGTGAAAGAATCAAAAACACGCCCATCCCATATTCTTATAGCGCATTTATCAAAAAGTTCATATTTTTTTATGTCATCACACTTCCTTTGGGATATGTTTTCAATGTGGGATATTTAATTATCCCGGTGGTGATCTTTATCTTCTTCGTTCTGGCCAGCCTGGAAATAATTGCAGAAGAAATCGAAGATCCATTTGGAAAGGATACCAACGACTTACCCATGCAAAGGATAGCTGAAAACATAAAGAAGAACGTTGCCGAGATTCTTACTTAGCAACAACAGCGTAGCCATCCAAAGTTTCTCATTAGATTTTCACATCCTTCTTTTCTGTATTTCAGTAATTTTGCGGCCTTTCCGTCACTAAGCACCCGGGAGTACAAATGAAAGAAAAACTACAACAGTTGGCCTTGGAATTGGATGGCGAACTGTTTTTTGATACTAAGATGCAGACCTTGTATGCTACTGATGCATCGGCTTACCGCGAAATGCCTTTGGCTGTAGCCATACCCAAATCTGTAAATGATCTGAAGAAGCTGATACAATTTGCGCATGCCCAAAAAACATCATTGATCCCCAGAACTGCAGGTACCTCGCTGGCAGGGCAGGTTGTTGGAGACGGGATTATAGTAGATGTTTCTAAACATTTTACCAAAATACTGGAGCTGAATAAAGAGGAAGGCTGGGTACGTGTAGAGCCAGGGGTAATTCGCGATGAATTGAACATATTCCTGAAACCACAGGGTTTATTTTTTGGTCCGGAGACCTCTACGGCTAACAGGGCCATGATCGGTGGTATGGTAGGCAACAACTCCTGCGGCTCCAATTCGGTGGTATACAGAAGTACCCGTGAACACTTATTAGAAGTGAAGGCTTTGCTCAGCGATGGCTCTGAGGCGGAGTTCAAGTCCTTAAGTATTGACGAGTTCCATCAGAAATGCGAAGGTATTACTCTGGAAGCGGCCATTTATCGTACTACCCGCAGCCTCTTGAGTGATTACAACAATCAGGAAGAAATCCGGAAAGAGTTTCCAAAGAAAAGTATTGAAAGAAGAAATACAGGCTACGCTGTTGACGTGTTGCTTGAGTCTGCTCCCTTTACAGCCGGTGCAGAAGATTTCAACTTTTGCAAACTTATAGCCGGTTCAGAAGGTACGCTGGCATTTATAACGGAGATCAAACTGAACGTGGTGCCATTGCCACCAAAGGAGGTGGGCTTGCTTTGCGTTCACTTCAATTCCATCGATGAATCACTTCGTGCCAACCTGATAGCCCTGAAATACAAGCCAAGTGCCAGTGAACTGATCGACCACTATATTCTGGAATGTACCAAAGATAACATTCAGCAGCGCCAGAACCGCTTCTTTGTTCAGGGTGATCCTGGGGCTATATTAGTGGTTGAATTCGCAAGAGAAACCCGAGAAGAAATCATCGAGATCGCAAAGCAGGTGGAAGCAGAAATGAGAGCGGCCGGTTTGGGGTATCATTTTCCATTGCTCTTTGGCGCAGATACCAAAAAGATATGGACACTTCGGAAAGCTGGTTTAGGTCTCCTGAGTAACTTACCAGGCGACGAAAAGGCCGTTCCTGTTATTGAAGATACTGCTGTTGACGTAGAAGATTTACCTGCTTATATTGCAGAATTCAACGAGATATTGAAGAAGTACAATCTCTATTCTGTACACTACGCACATGCCGGTTCCGGGGAATTGCACTTGCGTCCGATCATCAATTTAAAAACGGAAGAGGGAAACAAATTATTCCGTGCTATTGCAGAAGAAATTGCCACACTGGTTAAAAAATATAACGGTTCCCTCAGTGGAGAACATGGCGATGGCAGGTTACGCGGTGAATTTATCCGCCAAATGGTTGGAGAGAAGAACTATAAACTCCTGAAGGAAATCAAAAAAGCTTGGGATCCAGAAAATATCTTCAATCCTAATAAAATTGTTGATACACCTTCCATGAACAGTATGCTGCGGTATAAACCAGGCCAGCAAACACCTGTATTTAAAACTGTTTTCCGTTACCATAACCAGGATGTGTTGCAGCATGCCGAGCAATGTAATGGCTCAGGCGACTGCCGCAAAACGCACTTGTCCGGTGGTACCATGTGCCCTTCATACATGGCCACCAGGAATGAAAAAGATACCACCAGGGCCCGGGCGAATATTTTACGGGAATTCCTTACCAATTCAGATAAACTCAATCGATTTGACCACGAAGAGATCAAAGATGTGATGGATCTCTGTTTGAGTTGCAAGGGTTGTAAGTCTGAGTGCCCGTCCAACGTGGATATGGCAAAACTGAAAGCCGAGTTCTTGCAGCATTACTACGATGCCAACGGTGTTCCATTCCGTTCTAAGCTTATTGCTAATTTTACTAAATCTGCAAAGCTGGGCGCAATCATGCCGGGTGTTTACAATTTCTTTGTTACCAACTCATTTACAGGCAACATCATCAAACGTTTCTCAGGTTTTGCAACCGAACGTTCTATGCCAACAATGTATAAAACAACTTTACAAAGTTGGTATAAGAAGCATAAAAAGAAATCGGCAACAGGCAATGGGCAATCAGGAAATAGTAGAAAGAAAGTTTACTTGTTTTGCGATGAGTTTACCAATTATAATGATACTGAAATAGGAATTAAGGCCATTCTGTTGCTGGAAAAGTTGGGGTATGAAGTGGAGATTCCTAAACATGAAGAAAGTGGTAGAACATGGCTTTCAAAAGGTCTTGTACGTACAGGCAAGATGATTGCCAATAAGAACATTGAGTTACTTAGTCCTATTATTACTGATGAAACTCCACTGATAGGTATAGAACCATCTGCTATACTTACTTTCCGTGATGAGTATCCTGATCTGGCAGATGATAAATGGCTGGAAGCTTCTCAAAAGCTGGCAAAGAATGTGTTTCAGTTTGATGAATTTATTGCGAGTGAAATAGAAAAAGGAAACATCACCAAAGAGCAATTTACCAAAGAAAAGAGGGACATCAAGCTGCACGGCCATTGCCAACAGAAATCTATTTCTTCTATCAATCCTATGGTGAAGGTGTTATCCTTCCCCGAGAATTATTCTGTGTCCACTATTCCGTCTGGTTGCTGTGGTATGGCAGGCTCCTTCGGCTATGAAAAAGAACACTATGAAGTATCCATGAAGATCGGTGAATTGGTGTTACTGCCTACAGTTCGCCAGCAGCCGGAAGATGTGATCATTGCTGCACCAGGAACAAGTTGTCGCCACCAGATCAAAGATGGCACTGGGAGGATAGCAAAACATCCGGTCGAGGTTTTATGGGAAGCTATAATATAGAATAGTAAAAGATGAAAATAACTGATGAGCTAACATCATTTGGCTTATCAGTTATTCTTTAATGTCTTCTGATAAGTGCTGCTTGCTTCTTCTAAACTCTTTGCTTCTGTGTTTTGCAATTCCTTTTCTTTCATTATTTTGTAATGTGCATAGTCTTTCCCGTTCCATCTCCAGACAGGAAACTCAAACCCGGGGCCACCAATTAACAGATCCGGATACCCCTTATTACTCGTTGGCATAAGTAGAGGAGCGGTGCCGGGAAATCCCAGGTTCGTTGCATAACCACCACTAGCATTTTTAATAAATAGCACTACACTTGAACCAGCATGACCAGATGTAAAACTATTTCCAAACACTACGAAAATCTCCTCTTTACCATCTTTATTGAGATCTGTAGGATATACCTGTGCCATAAAAGGAAATTCATTGCCTTCGTCCTCTGCTGAAGCAAACTGCTTTTTATCTTTTGACAACTTGAAGTTTAAATTTTTATAAATAAGGTTTTTCTCTGCAGCAGTAAGATTGCATTTTACATTATTAAATAACAGTTGTGTACCATCAGTTGTTGTAGATTGTCCAAAAGAAATTGAAGAGAGGACAAGCAGGAGAGAGGTAAGATTAAACTTAGACATTTTGCAAGGTTTTGCTATTAAAAGTTACTAAAAAGCAAAAGATGAAAAAAATCAAATCACCTAATGTCACCACACCACTTTTAGCCTTATGGCGTATTTTGTTGATAATCATCAACTATTTCTTTAGCCTTAACATAATCAGCACTTGATACTAATATCTTTATAGCGCCCGCTCCTCCAGGAGAAATTACCCATGGTGCAATCATACCCTGAATCTCATCTTGTAAATAAGCTTGTATACCTGCATTTTCCAATAAATTTTTAACCAAACTTACTTCAATACTGTTTCCGGCAAAAACTACAACCGGTTTAATGTGCTGCTCTTTATCCATAATATAAAGTAATAGTTTAAGAAACTTCAGGATGTACTGATCAATTCTGCAGTTTGCTCTTCTACTTGCAATATGTTTGTTTTATAACGAATGATTTTCCTGCCAACCATTAGAACCAGGAAGCTGGAAATAGCACATGCAGCCATTATGCCAGTCATTGGCAAAGCCGTTTGATTATTTAAAATACTTACCAAAGCCGATGTAAGTGTACCTACTCCCATCTGTACGGCACCTAGCAAAGCCGAGGCCGTACCTGCATTTTTGCTGAAAGGTGCCAAA
>CBKWHA010000074.1:0-22459 GCA_966674115.1 uncultured Chitinophagaceae bacterium | reverse complement strand
TGTTTTGTTTCAACAAATCAGCCCTATAGGAAGCTGCAGGCGTAGCTGCATCAATAGCTAATGCCCATTGGTGACCTTTGAAATAATAACTATCATGAGATAAGCCGATAGAATTATCTGATTGGTCTTTAAGAAATTCTGGAGACAAGTATTCGTCCAACGGCAATACACAATTGGTTGCGGCGGCACACCCCACCCACGGATGATCAATGATCAACAGGTCATACGTTTCAGTTAACTTCTCTATTGGGAAGTCGGCAAATTCCTGAAGTGTTCTCTTTTTCCATTGTATTTCTACATCTGGAAATAACTCATTGAAGCGTTGAGCAGCAGCTAACAATGGCGTTATACCCCGGCTGTGCCCCCAGGTTATCCCCTGCAAAATTGATTTAGCCATTGGAAACTGTTTTCTTTTGTACCAGTAAAATATGTTCACAGATCATAACCAGTTCCTTGTTTTGGTTAAAAGTTTCTACCTTTTCCGTAATCAAACCGT
Organism: uncultured Chitinophagaceae bacterium; assembly: GCA_966674115.1. GTDB lineage: Bacteria > Bacteroidota > Bacteroidia > Chitinophagales > Chitinophagaceae > Flavisolibacter. The sequence continues at coordinate 21,963 of CBKWHA010000074.1, read as the reverse complement.
AGCCTGGCTTTTTATGATCTTTTATGTCTGTGATTGAAACTCTTACATTAATGGTATCGCCAATAAAGACCGGCTTTAAAAAGCGCAACCTTTCATAGCCGTAAGTCATAGATACTTCATTGATCAGTCCTGCCGTCATACCAACCGCCACGCTGAAAATAAGTGTGCCATGAGCAATCCGTTTTTGAAATGGCTGTGTTTTACACCATTCCTCATTCATGTGGTGCGGATAAAAGTCACCGGTCTGGCCAGCATGAATAACGAAATCCGTTTCTGTAATTGTCCTACCTAAAGTCTCTCTAACTTCACTTAAACTAAACTCTTCGTAATATTTTTTAATGAACATGGCAGCATTAAAATATGAGTGATAAAAGTCTAATAATTACTACATTATTGCAATAGATTATTTATGAAAAGTGATGGACTATTTTGCTAAAAGAGTACATCATAAATTTTATAAATGAATGGAATTAATTGGGTTATTGTGTAATTAACTTACCTCTGTTGTTGTATCGTATGCCTTAAAAATTGAGCATATAATTCTGTGCTATTTTATAGAACCGTCAGATGAGGGTATGTGAGGATTTATATAGAACAAGTACAGAAGTGGTATACGAGTAGGTACGCAGCAGGTTTACTATAACTTATTGTAAATCACTGTAACTATGCTATAAGTTAACTATAAGATTAAGAATATTGTTTGTAACTATATAATTACTTTTTATTGATCATTTCCCACACACCACCGGGTTGAAATGTGAGTTCTACTATTCCGTTGCTTTCCTTACCCTTTTTTACTCCTTTTCCGGAAATTAATTTCCAATTTTCAAAAGGCAGTTTAAGGCATGTTTTGCCTCCTTTTTCAGAAACCACTTTTACCTTCATAACCTTGCCTCCTACTTTTTCAGCACTAACCAGGAATGCACCTTCGGCGCGTAATTTATTAAAGCTGATGTCTTGCCAGGAGTTGGGCACAGCAGGCATAATCTCAATAAAACCAGCATAGCTCTGCAACAACATTTCCTGGAGTCCGGCAGCAAAGGCGAAATTTCCTTCAAGCGTGAAAGGCCGGTAGGTACGTTTTGAAAATCCGGATTTGGTCTGGTCGCCATTGACGTGAAAGCTATTGATAGAACAAAATGCCTTTGCAAAGATCTCCAAGGCTTTCAAGGCGCCCTCGCCATCTTTAGCGCGCGCTTTCATACTGGATAGCCAGGCATAGGAGTAACCATTCCAATTGTCCGGGCCCAGCTTATCCAATAGGCTTAACGTGTTTTTAATAATTGCCTGGGATTTTTCGCCATCTTCCCATTTGATCAAACCTAAAGGATGAATCGCCATGGCATGAGAAAAATGACGGTGAGATTCGGTATAAGGATAGGCAGGTGCATACATTAACTCATTATTATCCGATAAAGCGAAATCATCAAAGCGGGACAACATTTTATTCCATTGAGCTGCTTCGCTTCTCAGGTTTAATTCGTTTGCCAGTTCAGCTCCTGCCTTATATACAAACTTCATCAATGCCAGATCGTAATTGGTATTCTGGAGAAACCAGGCATCGATCCTATTGTTATTAATCTCCGGACTTGAACTTAATGGAAGTTGCAGAAAGCCCTTTTCGTTTTTAAAGGTAATTCCTTCCAGGTGGGTTGCTACTTCTTTGAACCAAGGATAAGCACGTTCCTTTAGAAAAACTTTGTCTTTGCTGTACCGCCATTGTAAGTAATAGTGATGTGCCAACCATGCAGAAATTGTCGGAGACAAAGCATATTGAATCCACCCTCCCATTTCTGTTCCATCCAAGGTTGTTACACCAGGAACTGCAACACCATTGCTGCCAAAGAAAAGCTTGGTATAGCGCTTATAGTTTTTCTTGTTTTCATCCAGGTGATCCAGATAAGCAAGGGCCTCTTCCAGATGGTTGCCGCTGTATGCGGGCCAATAACTTAATTGCGTGTTCAAGTCGTGGTGGTAATCACCTTTCCATGGTGGTATCCTGCCGTTGTCAGCAGTCCAGACACCTTGTAATAAAATAGGTGGGGCGCCCCGGCGGGTTGATGATCCAAATTTATATTGTTCCTGATACCATTGGTTTTCTATCAGCGAATCTGGGACGTATATAGAAGACTTGCTCCAGAAGTTTATCCACCAAGCAATATGCGACTGGTAATCAGGTATATACGAATGCTGTATTGCATTTTTAACCATGCTGGCAGCAGAAACATTTGTTTTCTTTTCCGGAAACTTTGATGAAATGCTCCAAACACCTTCTACTGTGTTTTTATCCACCCGCTTCCAACTAACACTGATGTCATAAGAAAAACCACCCCATCCTTCCTGATGATAAGTAATATTGTTTCCATCTCTTTTTATGATCCCCTGTTTGTATCCAAGCCTAGAGAGGTCGTTACTTTTTACAGAATCGGGATTTACCCCTTTATCTAACTGGTATTTTGGTGCAATGAGTTGGGGAACAAAGTCACCTTTTACGTTCTCAAACCGGAACCAGCCGAGTGGTTTTGTAGCATGGACGAATGTTTTCAACACTACACCGTTACTCCATTTAATTTCGGATAGTGCCTTGTCCAAATAGAGGTGAACAAAGTTGGCTTCACCCCAATTACTGATATCAAACTCTAATGCACCGCCTGGGATCTTAGTAGGTGCCGCTTCCCGGTCGTAGGGCGCATCGAAATAGTCCTGAACAATTTTGTAGTCATTCTTCTTTACCTGTTCGTGTACCCATTGGTAACTAAATTCTTTGCGGTGCAGGCCTTTCATGGGGCGCTGGTCCCAAAGGTCTGAGCGATCTAAGGAAAAACGAAGCTTATCCCCTTTTTTCCAAACCAATGCACCTACCATGCCGTTGCCAAGAGGCACTGCTTCATCCCATGCACTTGCGAGTCTTGTAAAATGCAAATCATGCCGGGACTGTGGCTGAGCCAGTGCCATCAAGGAAAGAAGTAGCAAGAGACTGGTTGTTATTATTTTCATGAAGGGGAAATGAGAATTATTTATTGTTTATGGTTTTTCGGGGGTTGGTTTAAAATTGCAGTTTACTTTTACCTAAGTCTTTTGAAGTGGCGACTGCAATGCCTCGTTGGTCCTTTTTATTAGTAGCACAGTAAAAATGGTATACAACCCCATTGTATTTTATTACGTAGGACTTATGAGCAAAGCGGTCGTCATAGTTTTCAGATGAATTGATCAAGTCTTCGCCTTTCCAATCGGTCCAATGAACCAAATCGTAGGAACAGGCAAAACGATTGAAAGCATCTTTTCGGCCTTCCCAGAAGGCACCAAAATAAAACATCACCCAAACATCGCCAATCTTTTGAATTACGGCGTCGCCGGTAATACCAACAGGATGATGCATTACGGGTTCTGTTTCAAACCGCTTCCAATGAATCATATCGTTGGAAACCGCCATACCAATGCGTTCAAACCATCTTGTTTTTACATTATTTGCAGCAGAGTCACCATTTGCATTGTAGTACATTACAAACGGATAGCCAGTGGTTTTTGATTTATCCCAAATAACTGTACTCTTGAATATCTTCCTGTTTTCCCACCAGCGCACATCACTATCTTTTGATGTGAAAATAGGTTTGGGTAACCTTTTCCATTCGTGTGGCTTTGCCGGATCTTTTTTGGTATATGCTATACTGATGGCTAGGTCGCCGGCCTCATAGCCACTGGTTTTACCTCCGAAGTAAGACATCCAGTATTTACCTTTATATTTTTGCAGACGGTAACTTCCACCCCAGTTGTAATCCTGCAAAGCGATGTAGCCAGCTTTCTGGTTGTTATCCCAATCGCAGGTATCAGAGAAAGATAAGGCGCGGCCTAAAGTTTTCCATTGCAGCAAATCATCGCTGGTAGCCAGCCAGGTTTCATAACCACGACCATCGAAAACTATAAAGGTCATGTACCACTTATTATCCTTGCGAAAAACACTAGGGCAGTCTACTTTTTTTGAATCGTTTTCAGGAACTATGACCAAACCATATTTATGGGGAGTTTTCACTTCCTCATAGATTGTTTGCATTACTTCCTTGGGTACTTCTTTATATTGCTGGGCATTAATAGTACAGGTTATCAACAGGAAAAAGGAGAAAGACAAGATTTGATATTTCATTAGAACGTGATAAATAAATTCAATACAATATAAGCCAGTAACCATAAACTGAAGCTGAACTAAGTTGTAAAGCTTAGTTATAATACAGCGGTGCAAATACAGAAACCGGAGACAAACTAAATAAATGAATAGGGAAAACATTTAACTTAGAAGTCACCTCCTTACAACTAACACAACTAAACACTACCACTTCTTTGTAATAGAACATTTGTCAACTTTATGACTGAAATATGATAGGCATTCCCTAAAAGCAAACAGAAACAAAAAAACAACGGCTAAAATTAGAATTCTGGTTTAGGGCGGGCAATGTCAGGATTCACTTTAGTGATGGAACATTTTACTATTTACAGCCATTTACAGCACCTTAAATAGCATAAAAAATTAAATTTCCTCTAATACAATTTCTGATTGAAATAATTTTTATTTTTAAGCACATTTAGGCTCCCTTAGGATTCTTTCCAGATAAAAAGCAATACAGAAACAACTCCACAACAAGCCGTTCATTGTTTTCAATCTATTGTACAAGAGAAAAATGTTTATGAAAAAACAACTTACGCTTGCTATTTTTCTATTTGGCAGTTGCGCCCTTACACTTGCAGCCTCTGCGCAAACCAAGAGTTTAGTAAATACATCTGCAAGTCCATCTGCCGTATTGCAGCCTATTGACATGAGTGATGTAGTATGGACAAATGGTTTTTGGGCAGACCGTTTCCGGGTATGTAAAGATTCCATGATGCCCAATTTGCTGCACACCTATATGGACGCCAATGTGAGTCACGCGTTTAAGAATTTTGAAATTGCGGCTGGCCTTGATACCGGCAGTCATTCCGGGCCCCCATTTCATGATGGCGATTTTTACAAACTATTCGAATCTATTGCCAGCCTTTATGCCATAACTCAAGATAAGAAATTGGATGAGCTCATGGATAAAATCATCCCGGTTATTGCAAAGGCACAACGTGCAGACGGATACATCCACACGCCCGTGATCATTGAAGACAGAAAGAATCCAGGTAAGGCAAAAGCTTTCCAGGATCAATTGAGCTTTGAAGCTTACAACCTGGGTCACCTCATGACAGCCGCCTGTGTACATTACCGGGCAACTGGCAAGACATCGCTTTTGAATATAGCGATTAAAGCGACCGACTACCTGGACAAATTTTATAGACGCTCTACTCCGGAACTTGCCCGTAATGCCATTTGCCCTTCACATTACATGGGTGTGATAGAAATGTACAGGACTACTAAAAACCCCGCTTACCTGGAATTGGCTAAAAACCTAATCAATATAAGGGGCATGGTAGAAAATGGCACTGATGACAACCAGGACCGTGTTCCTTTCCGGCAACAAACAAAGGCAATGGGACATGCTGTAAGAGCCAATTATTTATACGCCGGGGTAGCGGATGTATTTGCCGAGACCGGCGATACTTCTTTGATGAACAGATTGAATCTAATCTGGAATGATGTTGTACATCGTAAAATGTACATTACCGGTGCCTGTGGCGCTTTGTATGATGGGGTTTCGCCATACGGCACTTCTTACAGACCGCCAGAGATCCAAAAAACACACCAGGCTTACGGACGCGATTATCAGCTTCCCAATACAACAGCGCATAATGAGACGTGCGCCAACATTGGTAATATGCTCTGGAACTGGCGCATGTTGCAGGTAACAGGAGAAGCCAAATATGCTGATGTTTTAGAGTTAGCTCTCTATAATAGCGTGCTTTCCGGCATCAGCCTGGATGGCAATAAGTTCTTCTATACTAATCCCCTGAGTGCATTCGATGATTTTCCGTATACCTTGAGGTGGGCCGGAGGCAGAATACCATATATTAAATTATCTAACTGCTGCCCGCCCAATGTGGTACGCACGATCGCGGAAGTGAGCCATTACACATACAGTGTGTCTGATAAAGGTCTATGGCTGAACCTGTATGGTAGTAATGCGCTTACGACCAACTTGAAGGATGGCAGTGAAGTACGCCTCAAACAGCAAACCAACTATCCCTGGGACGGCAATATTCAGGTTCAGTTTGAGAAAGCTCCTAAAAAGGCATTCTCAGTTTTCCTCCGCATACCCGGATGGTGCAGTAATGCCACTTTGAAGGTAAATGGCAAAGAGCAAAACATGCAATTGACACCAGGTACCTATGTTGAAATCAACAACACCTGGAAAGCTGGTGATAAGATTGAGCTTGAGCTTCCTATGACCGCTCAACTGATTGAAGCACACCCTTTGGTAGAAGAAACCCGCAACCAGGTAGCAGTTAAACGCGGGCCAATTGTTTATTGCATGGAATCAGTAGACATGCTTCATGTTAAAATTGCTAATGTTTCACTTCCTGCTACAGTTGAACTGCTACCAAAGAAAATCAGGATTGATAACAGTGAAATGGTTTGCCTGGAAGGTGAAGCCAAACTTGTCAATGAAAAAAACTGGAAGAATGAGTTATACAGGGAGGTATCGAAAAGTGAACCTAAACCAATCCAAGTGCGGTTGATCCCTTATTATGCCTGGGGCAACCGTGGACATTCTGAAATGTCGGTTTGGATGCCGATAGTGAGATAGTGAAAAGTGACGTGAAACAGGAAATGTAAACTAAAATGCCTCTTATCTGGATTATGTGGATAAGGGGCATTTTAGTTATTAAATTAAGAAAGGACCGGTTGAACTACTTAATGAAGTTCATGACCCAGTTTATCCCTTTTGGTTTGCAAGTAACGCTCATTGTGCGGATTAGAGTCTACTTTCAATGGAACGTTTTCAACAACCTCCAATCCATATCCAATCAAACCTACTCTCTTTCTGGGATTATTAGATATCAGGCGCAATTTGGTAATTCCCAAATGACGCAGGATCTGGGCACCAACGCCATAATCACGCTGATCCATCTGGAATCCTAAGTGCAAATTAGCCTCTACGGTATCCATACCTTCTTCCTGCAGGCGGTAAGCCTTTAATTTATTGAGTAAGCCGATGCCCCTACCCTCCTGGTTCATATAAAGAATTACACCTTTTCCGGCTTCATCTACCATCTTCATTGCAGCATGTAATTGTTCGCCGCAGTCGCAGCGGAGAGAGCCCAGGATGTCACCGGTAAAGCAGGAAGAATGCACACGTACCAAAACAGGATCTCCCGGCTTCCAGTCACCTTTAATCAACGCAAGGTGTTCGTTGCTGGTATTTTTTTCCTGGAACGCAATGAGTTTAAAATGACCAAACTGTGTGGGCATATCCACCCTAACGATCTCATCGATGAGTGAATCGCGCTTCAGGCGGTATTCAATAAGGTCTTTAATAGTAATAACTTTGAAATCGAACTTTTTAGCCAGTTCTATTAATTCGGGCAGCCGAGCCATGGTACCATCCTCATTTAATATTTCCACCATAGCACCAGCCGGTTCCAAACCAGCTAACCGGGCCAGGTCAATAGAAGCCTCTGTATGACCAGCTCTGCGCAACACTCCGCCTTTTTTGGCTCTTAATGGGAAAATATGACCCGGGCGGCCAAGGTCTTCGGGGCGGGTAGCAGGGTCGATGAGGGCTTGTACTGTTTTAGCACGGTCATGAGCAGAAATACCTGATGTGCAACCATGTCCTAAAAGATCTACTGAAACTGTAAAAGCTGTTTCATGTAAAGCGGTGTTGTTATTGACCATCAACTCCAGGCCCAAGGCATCGCATCTTTCTTCCAACAGTCCGACACAAATAAGGCCCCGGCCATGTTTAGACATAAAATTAATTACCTCGGGGGTAGTTTTACTGGCAGCCACAATAAAGTCGCCTTCGTTCTCGCGGTCTTCATCATCCACCACGATCACCAGTTTTCCCGCTTTTATATCTTCAATAGCACTTTCAATAGTATCGAGCATTTACAAATTTTTTGCAAAGGTAGGAAAGGAGTTGATGGTTCAGAGTTTAGAGTTCATAGTTCAGAGTTAAAAGTTATGAGCGATGAGTTATGAGATAGGGGTTATGGGTTATGAGTTTTGGGTTATGGGTTATGAGTTAGGGGTGGGAATGGTAATTGGAAAAAGGGGGTAATTTTTGAGTATTGGGGAGGAGATTGATTAGCTGGCATGTAGATAGGAACTATTAATTTACTGCACATCACTTTGACTATCAATAATTTACTTATACTTAAGAAGGTGAATAACTTGTTTAAAACAAGTAAGCAGCTAAAAAATGTTGCCGCTTGTCCTATATGGGTAACAAAATGTTAATAATTGTATAATTAAAGCAGGTGTATAACTTTTTTTTCTTTACACAGAAAATAAAACTCACATGAGAAAAATAATTCATCTCTTATTAACTACCCTGTTTAGCTATGTGCTACATGCACAGGTTACGACAAGTAATATTAGTGGTATTATAAAATCTGCTAAAGACGAACCTTTGGCGGGAGCCACTATAACAGCTACCCATGAACCTACTGGAACAGTATATACTACAGTTGCCAGAACAGGCGGACGATACGATCTAACCAATGTAAAGCCAGGCGGTCCTTACAGAATTGAGGTAACCTATGTAGGCCAGGAAAAACAAACCCGCCAGGATGTTTGGGTAAATTTAGGTGAAACGGTGCGGCAGGACTTCAAAGTAGCCGGTGCAGCCACTGAGTTAAGAGGCGTAGTAGTAGCTGCCACTCGTGCTGCCCGGCAAGGTGCACAAGGAGGCACAGAAACCAATATTGGCCGTGATAAAATGGCTACTCTGCCTACAGTCAGCAGAAACATTTCTGATTTTTTACGATATGTTCCTCAAACCAAAATTACCAACGATGGAGGTGTATCCATAGCCGGCCAAAATAACCGCTATAACTCTTTCTATATTGATGGAGCTGCCAATAATGATGTATTTGGTTTGGCAGCTTCTGGCACCAATGGTGGTCAGACGGGCGTTTCACCCATTTCGATTGACGCTATAGACCAATTTCAAGTAGTCATATCACCTTACGACGCTTCATTAGGTAATTTCACAGGGGGCGGTATCAACGCAATTACACGCAGCGGTACCAATAATTTTCAAGGATCTGCCTACTACTTCTTCCGTAACGAAAATCTATCAGGTAAAACACCTGGAGTACCCAAAAGTCAGGCTACAAGACTTTCTGATTTTTCAAATAAAACTTACGGTTTCCGGGTTGGAGGTCCCATTATTAAAAACAAGTTGTTTTTCTTCGTAAATGGCGAATTGCAACGCGATACCCGCCCGCAGCCTTTTGATTTCAGCAGATATACCGGGACTTTGACGCAGACAGACCTCCAAAACCTGACCAGTTCTTTGATTTCACAATATGGATATGATCCGGGAGCCTATTTAGATAATCCTGAAAAAGTAAAGGCCAACAGAGCTGTAGCAAAAATAGACTGGAATATCAATCCGGCTCATAAACTGAGTGTTAGTTACCGGTTAACAGATGCAGAACGTTACAATACAAGTAGCAGCTCAGCTCAAACCATTAATTTTTATAATAATGGATATATCATGCCCAACGTGACGAATTCAGGTTCTATCGAGCTTAATTCAAGATTTAAGAATAACGCAAATAACCGGTTGTTGCTAACCTTTACAAGAGTTGAAGATAACCGGAACCCTCTAGGACAACCCTTCCCACGTGTACGCATCCGCGACGGCAGTGCCAGCCTGTTTTTTGGAACAGAAGAGTTTTCAACAGCTAACCTGCTGAATCAAAACAACTATGCATTATTTGATGTGTACCATTTTTACAGAGGGAAACATCATTTTTCAATTGGTACAGATAATGAATTAAGCGATTCTTACAATGTGTTTATCCGTCAGAACTTTGGCTCTTACGATTTTCCTAATCTGAATGCTTTTTTAACTAATGAGCCTGCCACTACCTATAACCGCTCTTATTCATTGCTGGACAAGGTAACCGGAGACCAATCGGAAAATGCCGCGGCAAAATTTAATACCATGCGCTTAGCCTTTTTTGCCAATGATGAATATAAAGTAAGCGACAATTTTACAGTAAATGTTGGTCTAAGGGCAGATAAATTTGATTTTATTACAACTCCGAAAGAAGACAAGTTTTTCAATGATACCGCTCTTGCGAAAATCTCTCAGTACTATGATCTGAAAGGCGCCAGATCAGGGAAAATCAAGGATCCTAAATGGTCGTTAAACCCACGTATCGGCTTTACCTACAGAATGCCCGAAGAAGGAATTACATTCAGAGGAGGGCTGGGTATGTTTACCGGACGTGTACCATTAGTATGGCCCGGCGGTGTTTATAATAATAATGGTATTAGTATTGCAGGTATCAATGCCAGCAATGTTTCCTTCCGTCCCGATCCATTCAATCAATATGTAGCTGCTGACTTTGGCCGCACTGTTTCTGTTCCATCAGGCGAGGTGAATTTAATCTCTGATGACTTTCGTTTAAACAAGGTTTTCAGAAGCTCTTTAGCTGTAGACAAAAATCTCGGTAAAGGCTGGAGAATAACCGTGGAAGGTGTTTACACCAAGAATATCAATGAAATAGCTTATCAAAGAGTAGATATTCTGCCACCCAGCCTAAAAACTAATGGTGCAGACGTTCGTAATGCGTATGAATTAAGCGGCAACTTCCCCAAATCAATTCCGTTGCGTGCAAACGGCACAAGTCCCTATACCGGAGTTTATCTTTTATCCAATAATGAAGGGGACAAAGGTTATTCCTACAGCGGTACATTGACCATAGATAAATCGTGGAGCAATAACTATTCGGTAAATGTTAATTATACCTATGGACATTCCGTTGTTCTGAACGAAGGCACCAGCTCTCAAAACAGCTCGCAATGGCGTTTTATGGAAACTGTAAATGGCAGAAATTTCTTACCGTTGTCAACTTCGGATTTCGATATCAGGCATCGTATCAATGCCTTTGCGTCAAAGAAATTCACTTATGCTAAAAATAGATTAGGTTCGTTAGCAACCACCATTTCGCTGGTATACAATGGCCAGAGCGGACAACCCTTTAGCTATGTAATGACCAGAGGTATTGTACGTGATTTTGATAACAGTGAAGACAATGACCTGATCTATGTTCCAAGAAATTCTTCTGAAATAGTCTTTGTTCAAAACGGGGCATTAACACCTGAACAACAATGGGAAGCATTTAATTCATTTATTGAGAACGATGATTATTTAAGTGAACGACGTGGTCAATATGCAGAGCGGAACGGAGCACGGGTACCTTTCACCAATGTTGTTGATCTGAAACTGCAACAAGATTTTAATATTAAACTTGGAGGAAGAACCTACCAGATTCAAGTTACCTACGATGTGTTCAATTTTACCAACATGCTGAACAGGGATTGGGGTAAACAATATTTCATGTTGAATGACAATTTTGCTATCCTGCAATTTGACAGCTTTGCCAGTTCTACAGATTTAACGCCCCGCTATAAATTTACACCGCTTGACGACAGAACTCCCTGGACGTTGAGTACAGGAGTTTTCAACAGCGCCCGCTGGTCGAGCCAGTTAGGTTTCCGTTTGAACTTTTAATTGAACGGAGATATATTTGACTGAAGGGGCTACCTCAAGAGTATGAGGTAGCCCCTTTTCTTCATTTTACTTCTATAGTAATAGAAAACGGAATTGTTTTCGGCATCAGACACTTTCTAGTGTCGCATGCCTGATAATTAAGTTTTGCCTGGAGCACATGTTTTTGCCTTGGAATGTCCTTACTTGTTTTCACTATAATACTAATCTTAAAAACGCCATCATAAACATCCAAAAAAGTTGTCGTCCCCTCCAATTGAAATTTATTTGCCGGAGGAAATACTGTCTTTTCAACTCTAATCCCCTCAGGCGTCTTTATTTCAAGCGTTGTCGGTATAATAAATTCATCGTTGGTTTTATTAGCCTGGATATGATATCCTTCCTTTACTTTTACTTCCATATGGATGAATGAACGCTTGCCAGCATAAACAATGGCTTCCGGCACTCGAATGTCTACAATGTCAGGAGGAACCTTGTCTCCTGTTAAAACTTGAGTCAACCATATGATCAACAACCAGCAGTTCATGTTCACTTTTCATTACCTAGTAATTCATCTAATTTTTGCCTTAACCTGACCAACTTTGCATCAAAACTGGTGGTATTAAGCAGAGAATAAAATCTGATCTTACCCTCTTTATCTATGATTAGATTGGAGGCTATGGGCACTTCATGTCTTGCAAGGTCAGGCTGCACTCCTTCCGGAGCGTAGATTGTGGCAATGGTGCCGTTTTCATCGAGTAAGACCGGGAAGCTTAAATTGAACCGTTGAAGCCACTTTTCTATTAGTTCCTTATCTTCCTTTACGTCTATGATTAACACCTGCACACCTTTGTCTCTGTAAGCCTGATAAAGTTGTTCCAGATAAGGTGCTTCCGCATTGCAAAACGGACACCAGGTAGTTGCAAAATGGATAACAACATATTTCCCTCTCAGTTGTTCCAGGGAATACGATTTCCCATCAAGGCCAGTAAGACTAAAAGCAGGCGCAATCTGCCCTATCATTGGTTGCCCCTGCTGTGCATTTATTAAAATTGGTAAGCAGGTTAAGACCAACCAATAAAATGAGACAAGTATTGTTTTCATGAATTTATTTTTTAAGTTCCAATAGAGAAATACTTTTTACGCCAAATTGCTGTGAAGCTCCTTTTGCTGATTGGGATAAATACGCCCACCTGGTTTTAACACACGAGCCACTTCTGCAAACACTTGTTCTTTTTGGGGCTAAGGTTAATTACCCTATTGCTGATCACTACATCAACACTTTGGTTAGGAAAAGGAAGTTGTTCAATATAACCTTTGAAAAAAGAAACATTTTCAAAGCCAGCCTCTTTGCGCAATCGTTCTGCCTTGTTCAACTGTTCTTCGGTCATATCCACACCCCAAGCCTGGCCCCTCTTTCCGGTTCTCAAAGCAGCAATAAATACATCCGTACCTGATCCGCTGCCCAGATCAAGCACTGTTTCACCTTCTTTTATAGCAGCTAAGTCAAAGATATAACCTACACCGGCAAAGGATTCTACTGCTTCAGCAGGAATTCGTTCTAAGTCTATTAAAAGATAACCAAGGTTTTCTGCAAGCTTCCGGCCTATGGCAAAATGGTATTCTTTTTCCGGATGCAGGGCTACATCCCGATCCATACTTTTTACTTTTTGCTCCAGGTCAGCAGTATCGAATTGCTTGTTGCGGGTTGTTTCCATTAAATAACTTTTGTTAATTTATAAAAAAGTTCCCGGAATCTCTCCGGTAGATCCTGATCAGTTTGAATGAGAAAGACTCCTTTAGCTACTCGTTCTCATGCAATTTTCAGTCCCACAACAATTATGAATGTATGTTCTCCTTTACAGTTTATTTACATTAGCCGTTATCCTTATAAAAATTTGCTGTATTATTCTTTTGCAACTATTCAAGTAAATTATTGAATAGTTGAATAGTTATTTTATATTTGTATTGCAAAACAGCAGATATGGACAAAAGAGAGTTTAAAGACAAAGTGTATTCTGTGCTTTCGGTAATGGTAAAAGCAATGGCCAACCCTCATCGCCTGGAGATCATTGAACTCCTAAGTCAAAGAGAGCGGTCTGTTGAGGAAATTGCCAGGGAAACAAACCTATCAATAGCCAATGCCTCTCAGCACCTGCAGGTGCTCAAACAAGCCAATTTGGTACAAATAAAGAGGCAGGGCAATTATATTCATTACCGGCTGGCAAATGATAATTTATTCAAGGCATGGATCAATCTCAGGGAAATAGGCATGGAAAACCTTGCAGAAGTTGATAAAATCATTAAAGATTTCCGTACGCAAAAAAGCAGCCTGGAAGTCATAAGCTTTGAAGAATTGATCACCAGGATGAAGTCCGGAAGAACCATCCTACTGGATGTGCGCCCTGAGCTGGAATACGAAGCCGGCCATATTCCGGATGCCATCAATTTACCTATCGAGCAGTTAATGAAGAGAACAGGCGAGTTAAGCAAGTCAAAACAATACTTTGTCTATTGCCGTGGACCCTTTTGTGTAATGGCTGACGAGGCCGTTCAAATCCTGACTAAAAAAGGATTTAAGGTGAAGCGTTTGAAAGAAGGCTTTCCCGATTGGAAAGCCAAAGGGCTTCCTGTTTCCACTATACAGAGCCGTTAAAATATACTTACAAGGAGGATTTATGAACAACGATACGATTATCTCAACAGATTCATTAAGACAAATGCTCAGCAATGGCCAGCAGGTAAACGTTATAGATATCCGTCCCATGCAGGAAAGAGCTGAGTGGATGATCCCCGGCAGCATTCATATAGATGCTTATGATCAGTTAAAGGAGAATGATGCTTCCGCTTTTGATCATGTTTTCCTTGATAAATCCGTTCCTGTAGTTACGGTTTGTGCAGGAGGTAAAATGAGCCTGGTTGCTGCGGATGTGCTTCACAGGAAAGGCTATAATGCCTTTTCCTTGCAAGATGGCATGAAGGGCTGGAGCCTTGCCTGGAACACAGCGCACAAGCAATATGAAGGTTTTGAACTGTGGCAGGTAAGGCGTACAGGTAAAGGCTGTTTGTCTTATATCATTGCATCTAAGAATGAAGCCATTATCATTGATGCATCCCTTCCCTTGGAGGTATATGTTCAATTGATTGATCAACATCAGCTTTCCGTAAAGTACGTCCTTGAAACTCACATCCATGCCGACCACCTTTCCAGGTCAAGAGAAGCAGCAGCTCATTTTAAAGTTCCATTGTATCTGCCGGTTCCCAATAAAGTGCAATTTGCTTTTAATCCAATTACAAAAGATTCTACTTTTTCTATTGGTGAAGTGGTGATTCAATCAATTCCTACTCCTGGTCATACATTGGATAGTTTCAGTTTCTATATCGCCGGTAAAGTCTTATTTACAGGCGATACACTTTTTACGAATGGTGTTGGCCGCCCCGATCTGAAATCAAGCCCTGAAGAAACCGGTGCCAAAGCAAGGCTTTTATTTCACTCCTTACACAAATTGCTTTCATTGCCCGACAATGTCATTGTTTTTCCGGCCCATACCAATCAGCCGGTGAATTTTGATAGTATGCTCGTGCAAACAACAATTGAAGTAGCCAGGAAGAAGATTGGCCTGTTGCAAAGCAGTGAAGAAGATTTTATTCATTCACTTCTTCAAAAGATACCATCTACGCCACCCAACTTTCTTTCCATTGCAGAGAAAAACCTTTTAGGCAGCTATGAAGGCGTCAATCCAATTGACCTGGAAGCGGGTGCTAACCGATGTTCAATATCCTAAGATCGCTTAACGCGGCAGGTAATTTTTTGCACAATAATGCATTTATAGCTTTAGGAAAGGAACAGCCAATGGCATTGAGTGACTTTTGATATACAATTTTTAAAGTAGTAAACATGAATGGGGTACAACAGGGTTTAAAAGAGAATTGGCAACAATTCACAATATTGGTAATCATCAATGCCTTTGTTGGTGGAATGGTGGGTTTGGAAAGAAGTATCCTACCCAAAATTGCTGAAGTGGAGTTTCTTATTGCTGCCAAAACCGCTATTCTTTCCTTTATCATCGTTTTTGGTGTTGTCAAAGCTTTAACCAATTATTTTACTGGTGCGCTCGCCAATAAGGTAGGCAGAAAAAACCTCCTGACCATTGGCTGGCTCTTTGGCATCCCCGTTCCCTTTGTCCTGATGTTTGCTGAAAACTGGAATTGGATCGTTGCCGCCAATGTTTTGCTTGGGATCAACCAAGGTCTAACCTGGAGCAGCACTGTGGTGATGAAAATAGACCTGGTAGGCGAAAAACAAAGAGGCTTTGCCATGGGTCTCAATGAATTCGCCGGCTACATTGCAGTCGCTGTCGTTGCGTTTCTCACAGGCTGGATCGCTGCAGAATATGGCTTACGTCCCTACCCTTTTTACATAGGAGTTGCCTTAGCTATATTAGGCTTATCAGGTAGTTGGCTGCTGGTAAAAGATACAAAACACCATGTTGCAGCAGAGGTTGGCAGCAGCAAAGTAGCAAGACTTAATAACGTTTTCTGGCAGACGACATGGAAGGATAAAAATCTTGGCTCCGTTACCCAGGCTGGCCTGATCAACAACCTGAATGATGGAATGGCTTGGGGCATCTTGCCAATTCTATTAGCTACAAAGGGTTTTTCCCTTGATCAAATTGGTATTATAACAGCGACCTATCCTGCTGTTTGGGGAGTAGGTCAATTATTCACAGGTAAAATGGCTGATCTTTTCTGTAAAAAGAATTTACTATTCCTGGGCATGTTGCTCCAGGGTGTGGTTTTAATCGCTCTTTTGTTTGCACAAACTATGGTTCATTTCCTTATACTTTCAGTATTATTGGGATGGGGTACAGCTATGGTGTATCCAACATTTCTGGCCACGGTTGCAGAAAATACACATCCCCATGACCGGGCAAAAAGCCTGGGTGTATTCCGCCTTTGGCGGGACTTGGGCTATGCCATCGGTGCCTTTCTTACCGGCGTTATAGCAGATACCCTGGGGCTCCCTGCATCGATCTTAGTTATTGGTTTGCTGACAACGGCTTCCGCCATGATCATTTATTACCGAATGAGATGTTTTACCCCCTTGTCCAGGCATTTAACGAAGACCACTATTGCCAATACACAAATCTGAATCATGCGCTTTAGCCCTAGGAAAACATGATAAAGTAAAGGCCAGGTATAAATGAAAGTATTTTATTTTGAAAGAGTAGTAATAGGTGTTAATTCCAGTTTCCGGAATTCCACCTCAGCCCCTTCGGCCTGCACAGCGATGTGGCCTTTTTGAGCTGTGGCATTATAGCCATAATTGACCAACTCACTATTTACCCAAACCTTAACGGAATCTCTAAGGCACTCAATGGTCATGGTATTCCATTGCCCAAGTGGTTTCTCCGAACCATCAGTCAGGTTGAGGATGCGGCGCTTTTTACCTTCTGTGATACCCCATTCTTCTTTGGGTCCGCGGCGTTTTTCCATATCAGGCACGGTGATGTCTTCCACAATACACCAGAAATCGCCTGCATTTTGATGCATCATCTGTACTTCAATGGATTGAGGAAACATCTTGTAAAGTGCGCGCGGTGTGGAAGCATGCACCAAAATACCACAGTTGCCCGGTTCACCAGCAAAACGGTATTCCACCTGTAACCGGTAGTTCTGGTAAACCGCATCTGTAATCAAATGTCCATTAGGTTTTCCCAGGCTCACCAGCATTCCATTTCGTACCATAAAAGGGTTTTTGGCTGTTGCATTTGTATCCATTTCCGGAACGTCTACATGCCATCCGCTCAAATCTTTTCCATTAAAAAGGTTATAGGTTTGTTTTTTGTTGTGGAAGGCGCATGCGAAAACGGTTGAAAGAGTAATGGTAATAAGAAAAAACTTTTTCATAGTGAGAAATTGTTGGCTCAATACTAACACAAAAATCTATCATCTGAGATAAAAACATGCCGTTCTTAAGGTGGCATTGTACTTATATAATAATGTTGTACTTTAAGGTAATGAAAAAGATAGGCATTTTATTTGGCCGGGAACGCAGTTTTCCAATGGCTTTGATTGAAAGGATAAACAGTAGAGGAATAGATGACGTGTATGCAGAGCCGGTGCGTATTGACAAAGTGATCCAAGGTGAAAGTTCCGGTTATGCGGTTATTGTAGACCGTATTTCGCAGGACGTTCCTTTTTACCGGTCATATTTGAAGAATGCGGCTTTAACTGGTACAGCAGTTATCAACAATCCATTCTGGGAGAGTGCTGATGAAAAGTTCTTCAACAATTGCCTTATGACAAAGATTGGTATTCCTGTGCCCAAAACAGTGATCCTTCCTTCTTACGAATTGCCTTTAGATACTACGCATGACTCTCTCTCAAACCTCATGTATCCTTTAGACTGGCATGGCATATTCGATTACGTTGGTTTCCCGGCTTATTTAAAACCTGTTGCAGGAGGTAACTGGCAGGATATTCATAGATTGAAAAATGCAGACGATTTTTACCAGAAACATACGCAAACAGGTCAACTGGTAATGATGCTTCAGGAAGCAATTGAGTACCAGGAATATTACCGCTGCTACTGTATTGGCAATAAATATGTACATATTATGCCTTTTGCACCGAACAACAAAGAAGGAGAACAATACCTGGTTGATTTTACACCCAATACAGAAAGAACTCTACAATTGGAAGAAATTGTGTTACAAATCAATAAACATTTGGGGTATGACTTCAATTCGGTGGAACTTGCCGTAAAAGATGGTGTACCATATGCCATTGACTTTTGCAATCCTGCACCCGAGGCGAGCTATGAAAATATTGGTAAGGCCAATTTTGAATGGGTGGTGGAAAATCTGGCCAATTATGCCATAGAACGTTTGATGTTGCATAGAGAAGGCGCAATCAATTTAACATGGGGCAGGTTTGTGATGGAAAGCACGAAGTATGAGTGATGAGTGAGGAGTAATGAGAGATGAGAGGTGGTGAAGTTGGAGGAGTTAGAAATTGGTAATTGGGAAGCAGGGATGTACCTTCGGGGGGTATGGCTGCTATCAATTATAAAAATTTTACTTTAGGAGTAGAAGAAGAATATATGGTGCTGGACCCTGTAACAAGGGAACTGAAAAGCCATGAACAAAAGATCGTGCAAGAGGGTGAAAAAATTTTTACGAATAAAGTAAAAGCAGAAATGCACCAGGCTGTGGTTGAAGTAGGCACAGATATTTGCAAAGATGTTGATGAAGCTTTTGAAGACATTTTGCTTTTGCGAAAAACTATGCGGGAGGTAGCAGATAGTCTTGGTTTTGGTATTGGAGCTTCAGGCACGCATCCATTTAGCCAGTGGCAAAGCCAGTTGATAACAGATCAAGTGAGGTATAGTGAGATCGTAAACGAAATGCAGGATGTTGCCCTCAGCAACCTTATTTTTGGCCTTCATGTACATGTGGGCATGGAAAGCCGTGAGATGGCCAATCACATTGTTAATTCCACCAGGTATTTTTTACCACACGTTTTTGCATTGAGCACAAATTCACCTTTTTGGGAAGGCCGCAATACTGGTTATAAGTCGTTTCGTACAAAAGTATTTGATAAATTTCCCCGCACCGGGATCCCGGAAAGTTTTGACAGTATTGAGGGGTACGACAATTTCACTAAACTGTTGATGAAAACCAACTGTATTGATAGTCCTAAAAAAATATGGTGGGACTTGCGGGTGCACCCAACATACAAAACAGTGGAATTCAGAATTTGCGATGTACCACTTACCATTAATGAAAGCATTGCCATAGCGGCGTTGTTCCAGGCCATTTGCGTTAAAATTTATAAACTGCGGTCTCAGAACCTTAACTTTATTCAGTATTCACGTGCCCTGATCAATGAAAATAAATGGAGAGCCAGCCGTTATGGAATAGACGGACGCCTGATAGATTTTGGAAAGGAAGAAGAGATAAACACCAGGAAGTTAATTGAAGAACTATTGGATTTTGTAGACGATGTGGTAGATAGCCTGGGTTCGCGGCACCGGTTGTTGTATGTTCAAAAAATTCTTGAAAACGGAACGGGCGCAGACCGGCAATTGAGCGCCTATCAGAGCGATGAAAAGTTGATAGCAGTTGTAGACTATATTCAATCACAATTTTTGGAAGGAGTAGCCGAAAAAAAATTTTAATAGAACTTCAGTTCTTCGTAGATTGTGATACGATTCCGCAAGGTTGTACTCCCCTTTTACAGATTGGCACTGTTTTCGATTAAAGCAAAACCCAACGAAATCAATGGCACGTATATTTACTATTCGCTTTACATATGAAAGCAATATGCATAATGCAATGGTGTTTGTGAAAGAAACCCCCTTCTTCACGGAGTATAGGCTAAATATGCTGGAATTTGATTTGTTGAAGTTATTGCCATCTGACAGAGTTATTTCCTCCTCACCAGATCATTTTGAATTTGCTAATGCTACAGATCAAGACAATATCGTTTTAATGAAAGAAATCATTAAAGCGATTAGTGAACACATCCACTCTGTTCATACATGATTTCTACTTATTTACGTATGATTTTCCATTAATATTTGCGCGCATTATTCAATGACGGGTTATGTTTGCGTTTGATTAAGAAGCGATATGATCCGGATAGCTATATTAGACCTTTATGAAGGCCATCCCAACGAAGGCATGAGATGCTTGAGGCAAATAGTGCAACAATGGAGTGCAACTAATAAAATTCCTATTCATGTAGAAGAATTTGATGTACGCCTGCAGTTACAAATCCCCGATCTTTCCTATGATATTTACCTCTCCAGCGGAGGCCCAGGCAGTCCGCTGGTCAGTGAAGGATCAAAATGGGATACAGCCTACATCAACTGGCTGCAAGATGTTGAGCATTGGAACAAGAACGCTCTGAACACGCGTAAAAAATATGTACTGTTCATTTGTCATTCTTTTCAGATAGTCTGCCGGCATTTTGGAATTGCAACCGTAACTAAAAGAAAATCATCGGCCTTTGGCGTTTTTCCCACTCACCTGACACCGGCTGGAGAAAATGAAGAAGTTTTTAAAGGATTAAACGATCCATTTTACGTAGTTGATAGCCGAAAGTGGCAGGTAGTACAGCCAAATCATAAAAAACTCAAGCAATTAGGGGCTGAAATTCTGTGTATTGAAAAAGACCGCCCCCATGTTCCATATGAAAGGGCTATTATGGGCATCCGCTTTGACCCCTATATGCTAGGAACCCAGTTTCACCCCGAAGCAGATGCGCAGGGCATGAGCCTGCATTTGCAGAAGGAGGAAAGAAAGAAGAGTGTAATCAAAGAATTTGGAGAAGAAAAGTGGCGCAGCATGCTGGAGCATCTGAATGACCCTGATAAAATTATGTGGACCTATAAGCATTTCATACCCAACTTTTTAAATAGTGCGTTAGCTTCATTCTTTAACGGTTATTAACCTTAGTACATGTTAATAATACATGAATATAAATAGATTTGTAGCTCTCATACGGCAAACAATCATAATCATGTGCCTGCTGTGTCTACAGCAGGTCTTTTTTTAGTATTGATGGTATAAATTTTTTATAAGCAGTTATTTTGTAAATTTTAAGTGTGAAAGGGTTCTGAAGTTTCCAGCTTATAGACTTGAAAAAATCCATTAAATGACATTTACAACTGCAGCAGTACGGCTCTTGCATTCCTTTTATTTTATTCCTATCATTTTTTGCCTGAGCTTGTCCAGTTATGGACAGACTGCATCGTTTCCAGACAGTATGACCGTTGCCATTGCTCCTGAGTATGATGAAGTAAGCAAAACACACCGCTTTTTCTTTGGAGAGAATTACCGTAAACTTTGGGCAACCCCTGTAACCTTAAGGGTGTTCAGGTTAAAAGAAGAAAAAGGGGGACTTAAAATTGTTGAAAAAGGCGGTGGCATGCAAACAAAATCATTAAGGCTAAGAGATCCATCCGGCAGGGACTGGGTTTTACGTTCCGTTCAAAAAGATCCGGAGAAAGCACTGCCCCCTCGTTTGAGACCGACAGTAGCAAAAGATATACTCCAGGACCTAATCTCTACATCTCATCCTTATGGGGCCATCACGGTTCCTCCACTTGCAGATGCCATCAATGTACCCCACACTAATCCTGAAATCGTTTTCATGCCAGACGATCCGGCATTAGGCGAGTACCGTCAAGATTTTGCCAATACGGTTTTCTTGTTTGAAGAGCGGGAGCCTTTGGATGTTGAAGATTCGGATAACACAGAAAAAGTACTGGAAAACCTTGAGGAAGACAATGATACCAGGATTGCCCAGAAACAAG
>CBKWHA010000073.1:0-22637 GCA_966674115.1 uncultured Chitinophagaceae bacterium | reverse complement strand
GTCATCTTGATGACCATTTGATATTAATTGCTGAAGACGAATTCTTTGAAAGTTCATCGCCGAGCTCTTCAAGCGTTTTGCCTTTGGTTTCAGGAAAATATTTCCATACGACAATAGCCTGAATGAGCATCATTATCGAAAAGAACATAAAGGCATGGCCACTTCCCAATTTATATTCCCCTGCAACCACCGGGAACAAGAAGGTAATTACTGCTGCAAAAAACCAATGCGTAAAACTGCCCAACGACTGTCCCTGCCCCCTAACGCTATTGGGAAACACCTCTGATATCAATACCCAGATAACAGCCCCGGTAGAGAACGCAAAGAACATAATATAGCCCACTAAGAAAAACAGTAGTCCGTAACCTCCAAAACTCTGCATGTAGAATGATCTGGCTACAAGACCTAAACAGACAGCCATTCCTATTGACCCTGCTATGAGTAATTTTTTCCGTCCTACCTTGTCAATAATAACAAGACCAAGAATGGTAAATATGCCGTTTGTAATGCCTATCAATACCGGTTGGAACATTGAATCAGCAGTAGAAAGCCCTGTGAGTTCAAATATGCGGGGAGCATAATACAATAAAGCGTTAATGCCCGAAAACTGGTTAAACATAGCCACCAGAAAGGCAATGGATATAGGTTTAAAGTAAGGGCCAGAAAACAGGTTTTCTTTCTTTTGCACCATGCTTGACTCAATATCTCTGATCTCAGCTTCTATATCCTGTGTTTCTATTTTTTTAAGGACGTTTTCTGCTTCTGGTATTTTCCCCGCTTTCACTAAAAAACGGGGACTTTCAGGAACAATAAACAAGAGGCAGAAATAGGCCACTGCAGGGATACCCATCACCCCGAGCATCCATCGCCAGGCATCTGCTCCTATATCGCTCAGCAAATAGTTTGAAATATAGGCCATTAATATTCCGAAAATAACATTGAACTGGAAAAGGGCCGTCATCCTTCCTCTAATCCTGGCAGGCGAAATTTCAGAAATATACATGGGCGCTACCACCGATGAAGCGCCAACGCCAATACCTCCAATAAAACGATATGCGATAAAAGCAGGTAAGCTGTTTGCCAAGGCACTGCCTATTGCTGAAGCGGCGAAGAGAAAGGCTATAATAAACAAAATAGGTTTCCTGCCGTATTTATCAGCGGGCCTTCCTGCCATTAAAGCGCCAACAACAGTGCCGATCAAGGCAGAAGAAATTGTAAACCCGTGCCAGAAAGAGGAGAGATTGAATAATTGCTGGATTGATTTTTCAACCCCAGAAATGACCGCCGTATCAAAACCAAACAGGAAGCCTCCTAAGGCAAGAATAATCGACCAGCCAAAAACTCTTAATCTTTTCTTATCCATACACTACGTGTTATTCTTTTTAAGAAGAAATTTGTTTTACTATTTTAGTATGGATTTGACGGCATTACCTCCCACGCTTTTACCGAGGTTACTTTTATATCACCACCCTTGGCAAAAATCTTGACACCGGTACCTCCCAGTTTTGGATAAACACCCCGTGCAATGGCCTGTCTGTCATTTGCATACACTTCTACAATCCCTTTGTCCACAAATACACGTAATACTAATGGTTCGCCTTTTTTTAACTCAAATGGTGCACTTTCCACATTTCTGCGTCCCAGGTCAATACTGGATCGGGTTGCATCACACTTTAGTTTCTTCTCAGAAGCATCGTAATAAAGTGCCGTTTGCTCTCTGCCGTCTTCTGAGCAGCCCACCATAACGCCCGCTTGTGTTGCCGATCCGGGTTGCAGGGTAATTTCAAGTTCAAGCAATTCACTGCCAAAACCATTTAGTTTTAATTCGGAACCAGCATTGACGGTAAGGTTGTTTTTCACACGTTCATTTTGCCGGAGTTGCTCCAATTCCCCTATGGGTCTCATGCGTAAAGTGCCATCATTCCCTAACCAAAGAGAGCGCGGGAGTCCGTAAATGCCCGTCCATCCATAATATTTTCTTATGCTGTCGGGTCTGTCTTCAAATACCCATGCCCACATAATTTGTCTTCCGTTTTTATCAACAAGTGCCTCGGGTGCGAAGTAAACGTTGTCTACCCAGGACATTCGCCCGTGATTTTCCGGATAGAATTTATCATTCTTGTAACTGCCGATATAGTACTGACAGCCTTTGTTGTGACTAATAAAAAGCAACAGATGCTTACCGCTAAATTTCCCGCCCTGCGGTCCGGAGGGTAAAGGCAGAAAGCTTGGACACATATTGTCTTCACTTGCGTCTGTCCATTTTCGGTCTGACTTGTAGAATTCGTGCAGATATTCCCATTTCTTTAAATCATCAGAAACAAACAAATAAAGATGATCTCCCTGGAATTCAGGACGGGAATCAGGCTTACGTCCGTATTTATTCAGGACCAGCAGATTGCCCGTTAGCATATAATATTTTCCATCCTTGAACCATATATTGGAAGGATCGGCTGAGCCATAGATCAGTTCCCGGCCATCTTTGTCTTTTGTTTCTGTAATTCCCCAATCGGTTGATCGAATAACAGGGTTGTTTGGGATCTTCGTCCAGTTGTCGAAATGTTCATCCACACTTTCTGCTAAACTTATTCCGGATTTTCTTTCACTAAATATCTTTGGGTTGTTTTCACGGGTATTTATATACTCCCAATAAGATAGTGTTGCTTTTCCCTGACTATCCACATAAGCTCCGCCACTAAAAACCCCGTCATCTCCATTGCCCGGCACAAGAGCATCGGGATGGTGCCGCCAGTGCAGTAAGTCCTTGCTGGAAATATGGCCCCACGAAAATCCACTTCCCTCCCGATTGTACAGGTACATCAAATGATACCGGCCATTATGATAAAAGGCGCCATTCGGATCCCCTGGAATGCCCACATCTTCCGGTACAACAAAATGATAGGCTGGCCTGTAGGGGTCGGCAAGCAGCCGTTCCCGAAAGGAACGGGTTGTCTGCACAATGACTCTTGGAACAGCGCTATCCTTTTTCCAAACGATTCCGGAATCGTTTCCTTTAATTACATCCGACTGAGATTTTACGATCAAAGGCGAAAACATGATTACTGCCCCTAAAAGAAAAATACATTTCATTGTTGTTTTTTTTTAGGTAGGACGTCCTATGGCGATGCTTACTTCTCTTTAAACGCTTTGGGTGTAACGCCGAATTTTGATTTAAATACCGTGGAGAAATAAGCCGGGGAAGAAAAGCCTACTTTATATGCAATCTCACTCACAGTAACCTCTTCATGTTGCAAGAGATATTTTGCTTTCTGCAGTCTAGTATTCAGGATATAATCATTGACGTTAACGTTCAACAATGCTTTTACTTTCCTGTATAACTGAACTCTTGAAATGCCCAGGGTTTTGCAAATGTCTTCAATGCTAAAGTCTTCGTTTGCAATGTTGCTTTCTACCAGTGCTGTGAATTCATTGATGAACTTCCGGTCGAGCTTGCCAACGGTTTGTGTCATTAAACTCGACGACATTTCGCCGGTGAAATGTTCTTTTAACCGGGCACGGTTGGCTAATAGACTTTTAATGTTTTGCTCCAGGAACAACACGTTAAAAGGCTTTGTGATATAGGCATCAGCCTTGTTCTTCATGCCTTCTATCTGTTGCTCCATGCTGGTTTTGGCTGTTAACAGAATAATGGGAATATGGGAAGTACGGATATCATTTTTGAAAATATTGGTCAGGGCCATGCCGTCCTTTCCTGGAATCACCACATCACAAATGATCAAATCAGGTATGATATCGAATGCCTGTTGCAAAGCTGATTGTCCATTATCAGCTTCCAGGATCTCGTATTCAGCACCTAGCTTACGAGCGAGAAATCCTCTCAGATCTGCATTGTCTTCGATGATCAAAATGGATTGTTCCTTTTCGATCTTGCCTTCCTCTGCCTCCTTTTTAGCGGCCGGTGTGGTTTGGAGGTCGGAAGTATAGACCTTTTCCAGTTCGTATAAAATAGCTGGATTGACTTCTCCTTCCACCATTTCGTCTTTGTCCAGGTGTGCATTGCCCAAAGGCAGGCGGATTTCAAAGGTGGTGCCTTTCCATTTTTCACTATGTACAGAGATAGAACCTTTGTGCAGTTGAATCAGCTCTTTGGAGAGGGCCAGTCCCAAGCCGGAGCCTTTATAGTTTTCATAATCGCCTTGGTAGAAGACTTCAAAAGCATGTTCCAGGGCTTCTTTGGACATACCCACGCCATTGTCTTCTACTTTGATTGCAGCTTCATTTTCTTCTTTGCTTACATAGACATGGATAAATCCATTGTCATTGGTGAACTTAAAGGCATTAGAGAGCAGGTTGAAGATCACTTTATCCAGCATGGTCACGTCGATCCAGGCATTTAATTGTCTTTCATTGGTGATTAGTCTAAGGTCAATGCCTCTTTTTTGTGCAATGCTTTTATAGGATTGTATGATCTCGGAAACAAAGGAAATGAGGTCGTTTTCCGAGGCATGGAGTTTCATTTTATCCGCTTCTATTTTGCGGAAGTCCATCAGTTGGTTTACCAGCCTTAGGAGGCGCATCACGTTCTTTTGGATCAGAGAAAGGCTTTGGCTGGTGGTAACGGAGTTTTTGGTGTTGGCTAGTAATTCCTCTAAAGGTCCTAAGATGAGGGTTAAAGGTGTTCTGAACTCATGGGAGATGTTGGTAAAGAAGTTCACTTTGGCTTCATTGGCGGCCTGTGCTTTGGCCGACATGATCTCTAACTGAGCTTTTTGGTTTGAGATCTCCAGGTTCTGCAATTGTAGTTTTCTGTTGATCTTCCGGTTTTCCCTTAGGGAGTAAAAGGCTAGACTTCCTAATGTAAGGGAAAGCACAAGTGATAACACCAGGATGTATAAAAAAGTGCGCTGGTTGTTATAGATCCTTATTTGCTCTGCTAAGAGGGTTTGCTGCCTTTCTATTTGCTGTTGTTGGCTAGTAGTCTTGGCTGCCTGCATTTGCATGATGCGTACATTAGTAGAATCTATGGCAGTAGTTTGCAGCAGGTTTTCTTTTTCTACTGGCTGGCCATTTAAAATCTTCATGGCTATCTGGATGGCTTCTTCACCTCCTGTGGGATACAGCATGGTAGCTGTGATCACTTTCCCGGCTACCAGTTCCAATCCCGCGCCTTTGCCTGGCAGGCCATCTACCCCAATGATCTTTGGTTTTTTCCCTCCGCTTCTATTTTTATATACCTCATATGTGCCCAGCGCCATTCTATCGTTGTGAGCAAAGACCAGGTCAGCATCCTGGTGCTGGTCCGCTATTTTAGGAAGTTTGCTTTGGGCTTTTTCTTTCAGCCATTCTCCATTTACCTGTTGCACCACATTCAACCCAGGATAATTCTTAAATGCATCCATAAATCCTTTGTGCCGTTCAATAGCGGGAGATGATTTTGGCAGGCCAGTAACTTCTATGATCTTTCCTTTTCCATTTAGCAAGCTCACAACATACTCGCCAGCCGTTTTCCCAACTTCATAATTATCACCTCCTACATAAGCAGAATAAAGTGGTGTAGATATTTTCCTGTCTACTACAATTACCGGAATACCCCTGCGATAAGTTTCCTCAACAACCGGGGTTAATGGATCTGCTTCGTTAGGCGAAATGATCAACAAGTCGATCTCTAACTGCAACAATTCCTTTACCTGTTCAATCTGCATTTGGCTATTGCCGTCTGCCTGGCGGTATATGAAGGTTGTGTTGTGATGAAAGCTTAATTCCCTTTTCATTCCCTCCAGCATGGTTTTTCTCCAGTGATCAGATTCTATACATTGGGAGAAACCTATTACAAACCGCTTTTGTTTTTTGGAATCTGAACAGGAAGGTAGAAAGGAGAGTACAAGACTGCTTATTAAAATGAAATGAATTAATATAGTATGTCTGAATGGCATAGATGGCAAACGGTTCGTTGATGATCGTGTGGCACAAGATGCAAGTTAAAGAAATTAAGAAGCTCGTCATGTAAATATAAATACAGCTTTTATCTTTTGAACCCTTTCTACGATTTCTGTTTTGTTTTTCTGAAACTATTTCTAAAACCAGTGTTACAATTTCTAAAGAGGTATTATGAGTTAGTAATAATTTGTTGTTGTATTTGATTGATAAACAATGACTTGTGTCTATTTAACAGAATTTTTGAAATAAAAATAATTTGAAACGGAATTGCTAGGGTTCCGGCAGGCTGAAGACGTAAGATTGTTGAAAAATTGCTTGCCGCATGAACAAAAGCAAAGTCTTTCTGTGGAGTATAGTAGTAGCCCTTGGTGGTTTTTTGTTTGGGTTTGATACTGCCGTTATTTCAGGTGCGGAGCAATCTATTCAGAAGTTTTGGAACCTTACCCCTGTAGAACATGGTCTTACTGTTTCCATTGCATTAATAGGAACTGTCATTGGTTCTTTATTCGGAAGCCTTCCTTCCGACCGACTGGGTAGAAGAACTACTTTAATCATTATTGCTACACTTTACCTGCTCTCTTCTCTAGGTACTGCTCTTGCTACCAACTGGTATGTATTTTTATTTTTCCGTTTTGCCGGTGGACTCGGTGTAGGTGCTTCTTCGGTAACAGCTCCTGTGTATATTTCAGAAATTGCTCCTGCTCATAGAAGAGGGCGGCTGGTGGCACTCTTTCAATTCAATGTGGTGCTGGGTATTGTACTTTCCTATTTCTCCAACTATCTAATAGGACAGGATGGTGAAACGGCCTGGCGCTGGATGCTGGGGGTGCAAGCTTTCCCTTCCCTGTTGTTCTTTATTCTTCTGCAAATGGTGCCCGAAAGTCCAAGATGGCTGATCTCCCGCAAAGGAAAAATTGAGGAAGCCAAAGCCATTTTACAAATAGTGAATCCGGATAATTATGAAGATGAAGTAGAAAATATCAAAAGAAATCAGGTGGCAGAAGAGGCTACCGGTAATGCTAACCAGTTGCTGTCCCGCAAATACAGGTTCCCTATTTTCCTGGCAGTAACCTTTGCCATCTTCAACCAGGTGTCTGGGATCAATGCTATTATATATTATGCACCGAGGATCTTCGAAATGACGGGACTGGGCAGAAGCTCTTCGCTGCTTTCTACTGTAGGTATTGGTGCGGTCAACTTCCTATTTACCCTGATTGCCATCAACTTCATTGACCGGATAGGCCGGAAAACACTGATGCTGATTGGCTCCATTGGCCTGATTGCCACCCTGGGACTGGTAGCCCAAGCTTTTTACACGCAGGACTTCTCTGGCTGGTCGGTGACCGTGTATCTACTGTTGTACATCGCTTTCTTTGCCTTCAGCCAGGGAGCGGTGATCTGGGTGTTCATCTCGGAAATTTTTCCCAACCAGGTAAGGGCCAAGGGGCAGACCCTGGGCAGTACCACCCACTGGGTGATGGCTGCGCTGATCGCCTTTTCCTTTCCCATGCTGGCAGAGCGGCTAGGTGGCGGACATACGTTTTTATTCTTCTGTGTGATGATGGTGCTGCAGCTCCTGTTTGTCTGGAAACTGATGCCGGAAACAAAGGGAAGGTCGCTGGAACAAATTGAACGAACACTTGTGTTGCATTAATAAACTATGGTTATTGATTGATAAGTAAAACTTAGGTTACTAACAAATTAAGCGTCAGGAGGTTTCCACATGCATTTGTCTCACAAGCAGCAAAAAAGTAAAGAAATGTGCCTTAATAAGTGGATCTTAACAATTCACGTTTTGGCTTTGATAGTCAATGTAATACATTCTTTCGCTTACCTGGTGTTGGGGACTGAGACTTATTAAATAGTACCATAAGACAACGGTATCTTTTTAATGAACACAAACAACTTTTTAAGCTTTAAAACTCTAACATATGATACCATCTCCATCACGCCATGATGTGGTGTGTTATGGCGAAATTCTCTGGGATGTTCTGCCCGACAAATCACTTCCGGGTGGTGCTCCCATGAATGTAGCTTACCATTTGAAGAAGCTGGGTGCTAATCCGGCAATGATTACCAGAATTGGTAAGGACGAATACGGTCAGAAACTGGTGGATCTGCTTTCCAGGAGTGGCATCACCACTGATTACGTACAGGTGGATGAAGGACATTTAACAGGCCTGGTACATGCCCGGTTGAAAGAACACAATGAAATGGTGTATGACATTGTGCAACCGGTGGCTTGGGACTTTATTGAGTGGGAGGACCGATTTCATGAATTAGTACAACAGGCAAAATACTTTGTTTATGGCTCCCTTACATCTCGTAATCAGGTATCCAGAGCAACGCTTTACAGGCTGCTCGATCTCGCAAATACCAAGGTTCTGGACATCAACCTTAGACCCCCGCACTTTAGCCGCTCTTCAGTGGAGCAATTACTTGAAAAGACCGATATGCTGAAGATGAATGAAGCTGAATTAGCGCTCATCAGCGGCTGGTATAGCCAATTGGAAAAGGAAGAAGACCGGATGAAATTATTGCAGGATCGCTTCCACATAGAAACCGTAATTGTGACCATGGGCGGTGAAGGGGCTATGTTGTTGGATAAGGGCAACATTACTCGTCATCATGGCTACCAGGTGCAGGTAGCTGATACCATAGGCAGTGGGGATGCTTTTCTGGCAGGTCTGCTCTCTCAATTTATTAAAGGGGTAAATGCAGTTGAAGCCCTGAATTATGCGAGTGGCCTGGGAGCCCTTATTGCCTCCTATCAGGGCGCCTGTCCTGAGTATGAAATTTCAGAAATCACCGGATTGATGCATACCCCTTCTCATCAAAAAGTTCAATCCCATCTTTAATAATTAAAAACCATGATTATGCGAACGCTTGTCTATTTAATCACAATTCTTCTCCTTTCTTTTAATACCTGGGCGCAGGAAAAAAGAATCACTGGGAAGATCATTAACCAGGAAACCAATCAACCTGTTGCTGGGGCTACTGTCACCGTAAGTGGCACCAATATAGCCACTCAAACAGGTACTGATGGAAGTTTTTCCATTTCTGTCCCCAATGAAAATGCGGTATTAAGTGTTACTTATGTAGGCATGGAACCCCAACAGATCAGGGTGGGTAACCAAACTGATTTATCTATATCCATGCAGAGCGCAACTTCCAGTTTGAATGAAGTTGTTGTAACAGGCTATCAAACACAAAGAAAAGTGGATTTGATTGGTTCTGTTGCTGTAGTGGATCTGAAACCTGTAAAAAATACTTCTTCAGGAAATCCCATGCAGGCCTTACAGGGTCGGGTAGCCGGTTTGTATATCGAAAGAAACGGTTCACCCAACGGGGATAACAGCCGCATACTGATCCGGGGTGCGAATACGCTCAACAATACGGACCCGCTCTATATTATTGACGGAGCGCCTACCAAAAACCCCCAGATCTTTCAAAGCCTGAACCCAAGCACCATCGAGTCCGTTCAAATTTTGAAAGATGCCTCCGCAGCCTCTATCTATGGTTCGCGGGCCTCTAATGGAGTTATTATCGTTACCACAAAAAGTGGAGCTGGAAGACTGAATATTCAGGTCAATTCCAGCATGACCTACCAAACCCCGAAACCACAGAAACTGGATATGCTGGATGCTGAAGGAAGAGGAAGAGCCCTCTGGCAAGCTGCGGTGAATGACAGAACAGACCCTAACACAGTAGCGCCGGGTATTTACACCTATGATTGGAATGGCGATTACGATAATCCTGTTTTGAATAATGTAAATATCAAGCCCTTCGTAGGAGATGACCCCAATGTACCTGTTGGAAATACCGATTGGCAGGATGCAGCTTATGACAATGCCTGGGTGACCAACAACGAACTAACCATATCAGGCGGAACCAAAGCCAGTTCGATACTAATGAGCTTGGGTTACATTAAAAATTCTGGAATTCTGGCATATACCGATTTCAGACGGTATAGCGGCCGGTTGAATGCCTCCACTCAGTTTTATGACGGGAAATTGAAAATTGGCATGAATACCGAATTTTCTACTTCTGATCAAACACTAGCTACTACTGATCTTGGCGGAGCGGCTACACCGGGACTTGCCATCA
This sequence comes from uncultured Chitinophagaceae bacterium, assembly GCA_966674115.1. Lineage (GTDB taxonomy): Bacteria > Bacteroidota > Bacteroidia > Chitinophagales > Chitinophagaceae > Flavisolibacter. The sequence goes on along the minus strand of CBKWHA010000073.1, from coordinate 12,632 downwards.
ATCTGGCACCTACCATTCCCGTATATACGAAAGATGGACAGTTTGCCGGTCCTAAAGGCGCCGGGTACTCCGACCGGAACAATCCGGTAAACATGCAATGGCTCAACAGATGGGATAACCAGAACAGAACTTTTGCATTTGGAAACACTTTTCTGGAAGTGACACCCATTAAACACCTGGTGCTCAGAACAAATCTTGGTGTAGAATATACCACCAATTTATTCAAAGATGTCCAGTTGGCCTTCCAGGAGGGATTTTTGGGTCGGAATGTAAACAGTTTAGCCCGCAACACCGATCGTTTCTTAAGCCTCACCTGGTCCAATACTGCTAACTATCAGTTTGAATTTGGAGAAAACAGGTTTAATGTGCTTGGCGGCATAGAGGCCATCAGGCAAGAGTTTGAAGAATTTGGCGCTTTCAGGGAGGGTTTTGCCCAGCAGACGGAAGACTATTTTACCCTCAATGCAGGTACAGGCAGAAGCACCAACTTTGGCAGATTCACCGAAAGCCGGTTATTGTCGCAGTTTGGTAAAATAAACTATGCATACAGCGACAAATATTTAGCCTCGGTAACCTTGCGCCGTGATGGTTCATCCCGTTTCGGCTCGGAAAATCAATATGGCTTTTTCCCCGCGGCCAATATTGGCTGGAGAATCAACAATGAAACCTTCATGCAGGATATAGAGGCCATTTCCAACCTGAAGTTTAGAGCAGGATGGGGCCGGGCAGGCAACCAGGACATTTTTGGAATCGGTTTTTTAGGGGATTATGCCTCTTTGGGCTTGTATGAGGCTAGGTATGGAACCCTGTTTAATAATGGTGTAGGCTTCCCTGGTCAGTGGTTGAATGTAGGAACGGCTTATGACATCAGGGGCGTCAACAGCGGCAGTCTGCCTTCCGGTTTCGTATCGGTTCAGGGGCCCAATCCCAATTTAAAGTGGGAATCAACAGAAGAATTAAACCTGGGTTTGGATTTCGGCTTCCTGAACGAAAAGATTTTTGGCTCCTTTGATTATTTTTCCCGGACGATTTCAGATATTTTGATCAGACCTCGAGTAGCTTCTGCTGTGGGTGAAGGAAGGGAAAGATTTCTTAATGGCGCTACCAAGGAGAATAAAGGATTTGAATTTGTCTTAGGCTACCGGAATCAAACAAGGGGTGGTTTATCCTACAGCGTACAGGGTAATTTAAGCAGGTTCCGCGATAAAATCACCGAATTACCGCAGGAATTGATTCCTAACTTTCCGGGCGATGCAAATCAAACCATCCTGGGACGTACAGAACAATCTATTTTCGGATTTAAAACTGACGGACTTTTCCAAAACCAGGCAGATGTGGATAAGCATGCAAACCAAATCGGTAAAGGCGTAGGCAGGATCAGGTATGTTGACCTCAATAATGACGGAGAAGTAAATGCAGATGACCGTACCTGGATTGGAACAACTTTGCCTAAGTTTGAATATGGTATCCGGGCAGACCTGGCGTACAAAAACTTTGATTTGTCGTTCTTTGGATCCGGAATTTCCGGCAGGCATAACTTCGTGGACTACATTTTCCTGAACAACTTTATTAATACAAGAGAAAACAGAGGACCCGGCGTACTGAATGCCTGGACGCCACAAAATACAGGTTCTAAGACACCAGCGCTCACCCTGGTAGATCGTAATAATGAAACAAGGCCTTCGGATTATCTTTTTGTCAATACTTCCTATTTTAAAATGCGGAATATCCAGCTTGGCTATAATTTGCCGCAATCTGTCCTCAACACGCTGCACATGAGCCAATTGCGGTTGTACCTGATGGGTGAAAACGTGTTTTGGTTTAAAAATAAAGAATACGAGATTTCTGATCCTGAATTGCCAAACTTTAATCTTATCCCGATACCTACATCAATCACCTTTGGTGTGAACATAACTTTTAACTGATAAAAAAATTAATCATGAAATATTTCATTGTTATAGCGGCAAGCTTGTTGCTTCTGATAACCTCCTGTAAAAAATACCTTGATGTACAACCACAGGGAACCCTTACTGAAGCGGATGTTTCTACTAAGGAAAATGTGGATGGATTGGTGACTGCGGCCTATGCAGCCATCGGAAATGATTTTTGGAATGGGCCGATTACCAGTATGTGGGCTTATGGAAGCGTTCGCTCTGATGATGCCTATAAAGGTGGGGGTAGTGTTGATGATGTTGGGGAGATTAATGCTTACGAGCAATATAACCTGACCCAGCCCACTACAGGCGGTTTGTTCAATAACACTTGGGAGAGGGCTTATGCGGCAATATCCCGTGCTAATCGCGCTTTAAAGGCACTGGACGGAATTTCGGATGCCGATTTCCCTAAAAAGACGATACGCCAGGCTGAAATGCGTTTTTTGAGAGGGCATATGCATTTCGTGCTGAAAACATTATGGAAACGGATTCCTTATATAGATGAAACGCTTTCGGATGAAGAAATCGTTCAGGTATCCAACGACCAATTGACGAATGATCAGTTGTGGGATAAAATCGCTGACGATTTCAAATTTGCTGTTGACAACCTGCCGGAATCTCAACCAGGAGAACCGGGCAGAGCTAATCAATTATCTGCCAAGGCTTACCTGGCAAAAGTGAGGCTGTATCAGGCTTATAAGCAGGACGACAATCACAATGTAACAGGCATTGATGCTGCTAAACTCGATGAAGTGGTCACCCTGACCAGCGATGTTATCAATTCAGGCAATTACGCATTGCAGCCCGATTTTGCTGAGAACTTCCTGTGGGGATTTGACAATGGACCCGAATCTATATTTGCTGTTCAGTTTTCCGTAGACGACGGCACTGTCATTGGAAGACTGAGCATGGCAACCAGCCTGAACTACAGCCTGGCTCCGCAATATGGTTGTTGCTGGTTTCATCTTGGGAGCCAAAACATGGTGAACGCCTTCAGAACAAGTGCTAACGGTCTTCCATTGTTCAACACATTCAATGATGTGGCGATAACAGATGCCGATCTTACGCCTACCGGAGTACCGGTTGACCCCCGCATTGACCATACGATAGGCATTCAGGGCCATCCGTTCAAATACCAGCCCGATGTGCTTTATGACCATAGCTGGGAAAGGGTGCCGGCTTTATATGGCGGGTTTGGAAACATGAAAGAACAGCAGGCCGCTACCTGCCCCTGTTTCAAAAAGATCGGACCTTTTTATGGAAGTGCGAAGAATATAGATATCATCCGTTTAGCTGATGTGATACTCTGGAAAGCCGAAGCGCTCATTGAGTTGGGCAGACATGCCGAAGCTTTGCCGCTGATCAACCAAATCAGGGCAAGAGCGAAAAACAGCACGGGCAGAACCAAGCACGCCAACGGTACCGCCCCATCCAATTATCGTATTGAAGAGTATAAACCAGGTGTGAACATTGATTGGACGCAGGCCAATGCCCGGGAAGCCTTGCGGTGGGAACGCCGCCTGGAATTTGCCATGGAAGGCCCCCGGTTTTTCGACCTGGTGCGCTGGGGCATTGCTGCAGAAACACTGAATGCCTATCTCGCAAAGGAAAAGACCAGAAGGCCTTTCCTTGCTAGTGCCAATTTTACAAAAGGCCGGGATGAATATTACCCTATTCCTCAAGGAGAAATCAATTTTACCAGAGGATTGTATAAGCAAAATCCTAAATACTGAGTGTTCGCGAAACCATACGGCAATCAGGTATACGGAATAAGTAGTCTGATTGCCGTATCATTCTTAAAGAAATTTTTTAAACACAAGTGAAACATACAATGAAACGTGCAACAATAATTGCTGTTTGTATCTGCTTGATGTTTTGTTCTTTTCATCCTTTTTCATACGGGCAGACAAGTAATAGAAAAATTAAAATCAAAAAAGACCAGCTTTTTTTGAATTTCCCGGTAACTGAGTCAGATACACTTAAAAAAACAAGAATACTTGTTGATGGAAAAGTGCTTGATGAATTTACAATCAACCTTTCCGAAGGCGAACCAGATTATTGGACCTTCTTCGATGTATCCAAGTACCAAGGAAAAACCATCACCATCGAGTCAGAAAATGCAGGTACACAACAAAAAGGCCTGGATAAAATTTTTGCTGATAAGCAGTATCCCGGCCAGGACAGTGTGTATAAAGAGTATTTGAGACCTCAGGTTCATTTTTCATCACAAAGAGGATGGCATAATGATCCCAATGGACTCATCTATTACAATGGTGAATATCATTTGTTTTACCAGCATAATCCATTCGGCTGGAATTGGGGAAACATGCATTGGGGCCATGCTGTAAGCAAGGATCTTCTTCACTGGAAAGAATTGGCTGATGCCTTGTATACACCCAACCACGATGATATGGCTTTTTCCGGATCAGCCATTACAGACACGAATAATACTTCAGGATTTAGAAAAAATGGCATTGATCCCTTAATTGCGGTGTTCACAAGCACCGGCCGTGGTGAATGCCTTGCCCTTAGCTACGACAATGGAAGAACATTTAAGGATTATGAAGGAAACCCTGTGGTAAAGCATAAAGGAAGGGATCCGAAAGTTTTCTGGTATGAGCCCGGTAAGCACTGGGTAATGGTGGTATATGATGAATCACACTCGAAAGATATCAGTTTGGGTTTGAAGGCGATGAATTTAGAATTCTCGTTTTACACTTCACCTGATTTGAAAAATTGGACGTACCAATCAAGTGTGCCTGGTTTTTTTGAATGTCCGGAGCTCTTTCAAATTGAAGTAGAAGGAGAGCCCAATACTAGAAAATGGGTGATCTATGCAGCAGATGGAAAATATAAAGTTGGTGATTTTGATGGAAAGACATTTACACCAGAACAAGACTTCAGGACTTACGACAACGGAAGTACTTTTTATGCTTCCCAAACTTACAACAACATACCAAAGAATGATGGCAGGCGCATCCAAATAGGATGGGCTCGAATTCCATTAGAGAAAATGCCCTTTAACCAATGCATGACTTTTCCTACAGAATTGAAGCTGAGAAAATCATTTGACGGTTACAGGCTTTGTCCCAAGCCTATTAGTGAGCTAAAAACGCTGTACCAAAACAATAACGTCTATAATGATATTGTTCTCAACAAAGAAAAGTCCAGTTTTACTGCGCCTGTAAAAGGAGATGTGTTGCATGTGATTGCAGAGTTTGAGAGAGGTGATAGTCCTGAATTTGGACTTAATATCAACGGGTATGAGCTTACATACAGTAATTTTTTCAATGATTTTAATAAAGTGAATTATCCTGTTTCGGAGACATCTCTTTTTAAGATTGAGGCCATAGTGGACAAGGCAATTGTAGAAATTTTTGTAAACGATGGGGAGCTATATTTTGTAAAGCCACTCAATTCAGTAAGTGGTGAAAAGCAGATCAAAGCATTTGTGAATGGAGTGGGAGATAACCGTAAAACCATTTTGAAAAAACTGGAAGTTCATGAGCTTAATTCGGTTTGGCAAGAAAGGTTATGAATTGAATATAAACCGCTAAACTGATTGATAGCGTTTTCTTTGGATAAAATTATTAATTGTTTTAAATCTAATCAGTGATATGAAAAGCATCATTAAACATACGGTCAAAATATTTGTTTTACTCTTGTTGATCTCTATCAATGTTTCTGCCCAAAGCCCCTCAGAAACAATTCCGGCTTTTAATTTCATTACACTGAATAGAGGTTCTTTCACAAATAAGGACCTTGAACCAGGCAAGATGTCGTTTTTTGTATTTTTTGATTCAGAGTGTGATCATTGCCAGCGTGCTGTTCTGACTATTAATCAACACTATTCTGAATTTAAAAAAACAAATATTTATTTAATCACCTTGGATGATCAGGTGAAAATCAGTCGTTTTATGGGTAAGTATGGCCAGAATTTAAAAGGCAAAAAAAATGTGATCATATTGCAGGATTTACAGAATCAATTTATTTCAAAGTTCAGGCCCCGAAAATATCCTGCCCTGTTTCTGTATTCTCCGGAAAAACAATTGCTGCTCTATGAGGATAATGAACAAAATATGTTTCGGTTTTTAAATAAAATTAAGTCATCAGTTAAATCGTGAAGAGCCTTTTAAATTCAAAGCTATGCATATAGATACTACAGAAACCAAAAATACAGGATTAGATACAAACCAGGCCGCTACAGCAACGGGGTACGCCATACGTATTTCCCTGATCGCTGCTCTGGGTGGTTTTCTTTTCGGTTTCGAAACAGCCGTTATTTCAGGAGCAGAGAAAACGATTCAAGAGTTATGGAAACTTTCTTCGGGCTGGCAGGGCTTTACGGTTGCCTCCTCTCTCATAGGAACGGTCATCGGCTCCCTTGTTGCTGGTATGCCTGCCCAGCGATATGGAAGAAAAAAAGTATTAACGGTCATTGCGATTTTATACTTACTGTCGGCAGTTGGTTGTGCTTATACGCCCTTCTGGATCTTGTTCATCATTTTTCGTTTTATTGGAGGGCTTGCTGTTGGTGCTTCCTCTGTAGTAGGACCTATGTATATATCTGAAGTAGCTCCTGCCAAGATCCGTGGCCGCCTTGCTGGTTCTTTTCAACTTATGATTGTTACAGGCATATTTGTAGCTTATCTTACCAATTTCTTATTTGTAGATATGGGAGATACAGCCTGGCGTTGGATGTTGGGTATTATGATCATTCCTGCTGCGCTGTTTGCAATCCTATTGCGTTTTATTCCTGAAAGTCCACGTTGGTTAGTATTGAATAATCGAGACGAAGAAGCCAGGGTTATATTTAATAAAACAGGGGAACCTAATGCCATAGCGCTGATCCGTGAAGAACATGCATTATCTAAAAGTGGTATTAAGGAAAGCTTATTTAATGGTAAATACAATAAGCCCATTTTATATGCTGTTCTATTGGCCATGTTCAACCAATTATCCGGCATCAATGCTATCCTTTATTATGCACCCCGCATTTTTGAGATGGCAGGCTTCAGCAAGGCAGATGCCTACTTACAACCCGTATATATAGGAGGTGCTAATCTTTTATTTACGATGCTGGCCATGACCGTTATTGACAAGTTTGGAAGAAAAACGTTGTTGTTGATTGGCTGTATCGGTTTAATCGTTTTTTTAGGTTTAACTGCTCATGCGTTTAGTCCGGGCGGTACAATGGGTAGTAATGTATTGTTTTACCTGCTTGGCTACATTGCTTTCTTTGCCTTTTCACAAGGTGCGGTTATCTGGGTGTTCATTTCCGAAATATTCCCCAACTCGGTTCGCTCTCAAGGCGGTTCGCTGGGCAGCTTTACCCACTGGATCATGGCGGCTATTATTTCCTGGACCTTCCCCATGATTGTAGAAGGAAGTCCTAATGGAGGATTTTATTCCTTTGTTTTTTATGCAATTATGATGTTGGTAGCATTCATCTTTATCTGGAAAGTAATGCCTGAAACTAAGGGCAGATCGCTGGAACAGATACAGAAAGAATTAGGAATAGAATAAAATGATCTCAATTTATAAAACCATTTAAATTCTCAAGAAAACCTGACATATGAAAAGAATTAAGTTATCGCTTCTGACTGCGCTTCTTGTATTTGTTTTTACAGGATGCCAGGCGCAAACATCATATATGGAGCCACACCGGCCATTGATTCATTTCACACCTAAAGAAAAATGGATGAATGATCCCAATGGCATGGTGTATCACAATGGTACTTATCACTTGTTCTATCAGTATTATCCTGGCGGTACTGTTTGGGGCCCTATGCACTGGGGCCATGCCACCAGTACTGATCTGATGCACTGGCAACATCAACCTATTGCATTGTATCCGGATAGCCTGGGTTATATCTTTTCCGGCAGTGCCGTGGTGGATAAAGACAATACTTCTGGTTTTGGTAAAAACGGCCAGGTGCCTTTAGTAGCCATCTTCACCCACCATGATACGACCGGAGAGAAGGCAGGCAAAAATGATTATCAGAATCAAAGTATTGCTTATAGCCTTGATAATGGAAAAACATGGACCAAATATGAAGGCAACCCTGTATTGAAAAATCCCGGTATTGTGGATTTTCGTGATCCCAAGGTAATGTGGTATGAGGCACAAAAAAAATGGGTGATGACGCTCGCTACGAAAGACCGCATCACTTTTTATTCTTCTCCTGATCTAAAGAACTGGACCAGGGAAAGTGAGTTTGGCGAAACACTCGGCGCTCATGGTGGTGTATGGGAATGTCCTGACTTGTTTACATTGGATCATAATGACAAAAAAGTTTGGGTGCTGATTGTGAACCTCAATCCAGGCGGACCCAATGGCGGTTCTGCTACGCAATACTTTCTTGGTGATTTTGATGGAAAGACATTTACACCTTCTGAAACTACTACACGTTGGCTTGATTATGGTCCTGATGAATATGCCGGCATTACCTGGTCGAATACAGGTGACAGAAAGATCTTCCTTGGTTGGATGAGTAACTGGTTATATGCCAATAAAGTGCCTACTGAAAAGTGGAGGAGTGCCATGACCATTCCTCGTGATCTTCAATTAAAGCAAGTGGGGAGTGAATTGTTAGTAGCTTCCCGTCCTTCAAAAGAATTGACCAAAATACAAACTAAGCCTGTTACCCTGCAGAACCTGAAGGTGGCAAAAACTCTGGACCTGTCCAGCAAAATTAGTGGTGCATCTCTGCCTTGCCGCATTGATCTAAGTATGGATAAGGCTGCGGATCTATCTATCGTGTTTTCTAATGACAGAGGCGAAGAAGTGGTGATAGGTTATGATAAGGGTGCCAACCAATACTATATTGACCGCACCAAATCCGGCAAGGTTGATTTTCACAAAGAGTTTGCTGCAAGGCATGTGGCGCCGCGCTTTGCCAAAAGCAGCAAAATGGATATGACGTTGGTGATCGATGTTGCTTCTGTTGAATTGTTTGCAGATGAAGGTTTGAGTGTGATGACAGAGATTTTTTTTCCCAATGAGCCATACAATAAGATACAGATCCAATCGGCTGATGGTGCTTTGATCAGGAAACTGGATTATGCTAAACTGAATAGTACATGGAAGTAATTTGTTGAAGATGATTGCAATTTTTCTCGCAATTTTGCGAGTTGAAATTTTAACATCAGAAAAAACAAACACTTCCTATCGGATCAGTCTATGAAACAAAGAATGCTATTGCTTGTGCTATCAGTTGTATTGATGAACCAATTGGATGCTCAAAAAAATAAAGTAATACCCATCGAAACCTTGAATAATGCTTTAGTGTTGCAGGTGGATACCGGCAATCGCTTAGGTATCATCTATTTTGGGAAAAAATTAAACGATGTATCAGAATATGCATTGGTGCCGGGCATGTATAAAAAGGGAGACGATTATTCCGGAATTCTCAATTCGGCCTATACACCCAGTGGTTCGCGCAACCTTGTGGAACCCGCGATTGAGGTGACGCATGCTAATGGAAATACTTCACTTGATTTGCAATTTGTAAATAGCAACCAACAAAAGGTGGATGATAATGTTGCCATTATCAGTGTGCTATTGAAGGACCCGCAATATGCTTTAGAGGTTACTCTATTTTATAAGACCTATTTTAAGGAAGATGTGGTAGAGCAATGGTCTGTAATTAAGAACAAGGAAAAGGGGAATGTTACCCTGCAGAAGTATGCTTCAGCCAACCTGTACCTTTCTGCAGATAATTATTGGTTGAAACACTATCATGGTGATTGGGCTAAAGAAGTAAGACCCGAGGAGGAGCAGTTAACACATGGCATTAAAGTGTTAGATTCCAAACTGGGTACCCGGGCCAATTTGTATCAACCACCAAACTTTATTGTATCGTTGAATGCGCCTGCCAAGGAAGATGAGGGTGATGTATTGTTAGGCTCTTTGGAATGGACGGGCAACTTTCGATTTGACCTGGAAGTAGATCCATTGAATAACCTAAGGTTGATTGCTGGCATCAATCCATTTGCTTCGGAATATAGTTTACAGCCCTCGCAAGAGTTTGCTACACCTGCATTTTTATATACCTTTTCTAATAAGGGTGCTGGTGATGCCAGCCGTAAGTTGCAACGCTGGGCAAGGAGCTATAAAGTGTTGCAAGGCAATGACTCCCGTATGACCCTGCTAAATAACTGGGAAGCTACCTATTTTGATTTTAACGAAGAGAAGCTGGCTGCCCTGATAAAGGATACTAAAAAGCTGGGAGTAGACCTATTTTTATTGGATGATGGCTGGTTTGCTAATAAATATCCGCGTAATGATGACCGTGCAGGTTTGGGAGACTGGCAGGAGAATGTACAAAAGCTGCCACATGGCATAGGATACCTGGTTAAAGAAGCGCAAAACACAGGGGTGAAATTTGGTATCTGGGTGGAGCCGGAAATGGTAAACCCCAAAAGCGTTTTGTATGAGCAGCATCCGGAATGGGTGATCAAGCAACCAGGAAGGCCAGAGCATTTATACAGGAATCAATTAGTGCTGGATCTGAGTAATCCTAAGGTACAGGATTTTGTGTTCGGAATGTTGGATAATTTGTTTACCAAGAATCCGGATATCGCTTTTATCAAATGGGATTGCAATGCTGTTATCTACAATGCCTATTCTTCATTTCTTCAAAAGCAATCGCACTTGTATGTAGATTATGTGCGTGGCCTGTATAAGGTATTAGACAGGGTACGGTCTAAATATCCGAATGTGCAAATGATGTTGTGCTCTGGTGGCGGTGGCCGTGTGGATTATGGCGCGTTGAAGTATTTCACGGAATTCTGGCCAAGTGATAATACTGACCCGCTGGAGCGTATATTTATTCAGTGGGAATATTCTTATTTCTTTCCGTCTATTACTACTTGTAATCATGTCACCGACTGGGGGAAGCAACCGATCAAGTACCGCACCGATGTAGCTATGATGGGCAAGCTTGGTTTTGACATTGTGGTGAGCCATTTGGCTGAGAAAGACTTGCAATATTGTCAGCAGGCCGTTGAAACCTATAAATCTTTCAGTGATGTAGTTTGGCACGGAGACCAATACCGGCTGGTGAGTCCATGGGATCATGATTTTGCTTCGATCATGTATGTGAATGGTCAACGGGATAGGGCAGTTGTATTTAACTACCAGGTAAACAACCGATATGCAACGGGTAGTACATCTCCGGTTGTATTAAAAGGTTTAGACCCGGCGAAAAAGTATTCTGTAAAAGAGATCAATTTGTATCCGGGTACAAAATCTACTTTACCTGATCATGCCGTGTATTCGGGAAATTATTTAATGATGGTTGGTTTAAACCCCGATGTGAATACACGACGTTCAAGTGTGATTTTGGAGGTGAATGAGGTGAAATGAGTTCCACGAGTTAAAAGACCTTGACACAGTAGCTGCCTTCGGGCGGCTATTTTTTATTTAATAGTATGGATCAGGATAGATCAGGATAGCTGTATTCTAACAAGTCTTTAACATTGTAATAGAAATCTAAGTTTTTTAAAAACGTGTGATTGAGTTTGTGGTAATGAATTAGTGTAGGAAACAGGAGTTGTTGTTATTTGTTGTTCGGGTAATAAGGTATTTGGGTAATACATTATAACGATTGTTCACTTATATATTAAACACTACATCTTGCCATGAGAAATGTTCCTTCCATCTTTACTAGCGATATTAGTAGTATTGCTGTAAAACCCTCGATTCTCGCTTTCCCTATTTTAAAGATTAAAATCTATTCTTCTTTTCTGATAAGGGGCTAAATCTATTGTTGTTTTATTTCTCCATTCAGAGAGCATTGGCAAATTAAAATTTGTTGATGAAGCACTGTATTACCATGACTTCTCAAGAATGGAATTGCTTGAATCACTCTTAAAATATAACCATGAAACGAATTACTTGCTCATTTACTTCTCTATTACTTTTTACTTTTTCTATGGTGCTGTGCGTAAAAAGCACGCAGGCTCAAAAACAGTTGGAAAAGCTGAATCGAGGCGTTGTTGCTGTACGTACTAATATAGCACAGGTATATGTGGGCTGGCGCCTGTTGGGAACTGACCCTGAGGCCGTTACTTTCAATGTTTATCGAGGTGCTACTAAAGTGAATGCTGCACCGATTACAAACTCCACGAACTTTATTGATACAACACTCCTTAATGAAACTTATTCTGTAAAACCTATCATCAATGGTATAGAACAGGCTGGATCAGAAGCTGTTCCTGTTTGGTTGCAATCCTATCATACGATCCCTTTACAGATACCTGCTGCAGGTGTGACTCCTATGGGTGAAGCTTATACTTATAATGCCAATGACTGTAGTGTAGCGGATCTGGATGGCGATGGGGTATATGAGATTGTACTCAAATGGGATCCTTCTAATGCAAAAGATAACTCTCAAAGTGGGTATACAGGCAATGTATATATTGATGCCTATAGAATGAATGGATCAAGGCTTTGGAGGATAGACCTGGGCAAGAACATTAGGGCAGGTGCCCACTATACGCAGCTTATGGTTTATGACCTGGATGGAGATGGAAAAGCTGAAGTAGTACTTAAAACTGCTGATGGAACAGTAGACGGTGCCGGAAATGTAATTGGTGATGCCACAAAAGATTATAGAAATAGTGGGGGGTACATCTTATCAGGTCCTGAATTCCTTACCATTTTTAATGGTGAGACCGGGGCCGCAATGGCTA
>CBKWHA010000072.1:0-22922 GCA_966674115.1 uncultured Chitinophagaceae bacterium | reverse complement strand
TTTGCGAAAGCACTGAAGGGACAGAATGCATTGGAGCTGGAACATTGCAGCAAGATCATGGATGGAATTATTTATGCCAACACCAGCATTAAAAGTGCTTTTGATATAGCCTTACATGATATTGCTGCTCAGCATGCAGGCCTTCCGCTGTATCGTTTCTTGGGCGGGAAAAAGAATAAGATCATTCAAACAGATATGACAGTAAGCATAGGCAACCCTGAAAAAATGCAAAGTGACGCTGTCCGGTTTAAAGAACAAGGCTTTCCTGCAATTAAAGTGAAAGTAGGGGAAAGCAGGGAAAAGGATGTAGCCCGCATCAAGGCAATTCGTGAGGGTATTGGCTATGAGCTACCCTTGCGTATCGATGCCAACCAGGGTTGGCCTACAGCAGAAGAAGCCATTAACGTATTAAAAGCCCTGGCGCCTTACAATATAGAGTACTGTGAAGAGCCTATTCCAAGATGGCGTTTTATGGAATTGAGTAAGGTTTCAGATGAAAGTCCTATCCCTATCATGGCTGACGAAAGTTGTGGCGATGAACATGATGCAGAGCGACTAATACAATTGAACGCCTGTAAAATGCTCAACATCAAGCTGGGAAAATCATCGGGCTTTTTACGGGCAAAAAAAATTGTACAACTGGCCTCTGATGCTAACCTGCATATGCAAGTTGGAGGATTTATGGAAAGCCGCTTAGGCATGACGGCAGCGGCACACTTTGCTTTGTTGCATGACGCTATTGAACATTATGACCTGGATACACCACTGATGTTCACGGAAGACCCGGTAGAGGGTGGCATTATTTACGGAGAGAAGGGAGTGGTGGAGGTACCGGAGGTGGCGGGGTTGGGAGCTAAGATAAATGAGAAGTATTTAAAGGAGGGGACGCTCCACCTCCTTTAAAAAAGACAATAGGGACTTTACACCATCACACCCTCTATCCTGCAAAAGCCTTCTGCTGGTACAAGGCGCTCCCAAAGGATCTGATAGATGGTTTCAGCAATAGGTATTTCTGCTTTGATGTTTTTATTGATGTTGTGCATACAGCGGGAAGCATAATAACCTTCGGCAACCATATTCATTTCCAGTTGGGCTGATTGAACGGTATAGCCTTTACCGATCATATTACCAAAGGTCCGGTTGCGGCTGTAGGGTGAATAACAGGTAACGAGCAGGTCGCCTAAATAAACAGAAGCTGCATAATTTATATCCTTCTGGTGGGTTACAGGATCGGTATGGTGCTCTCCTACTACAATATGTTGTATGCCAGTTTTACGTAAAAAACTGGCCATTTCATCTGCACTGTTGGCAATATAAACACTTAAGAAATTATCTCCATAATCCAATCCATGAGCCATACCGGCGCCAAGGGCATATATATTCTTCAACACGGCAGCATACTGCACGCCAATAATATCGTTATTAATAATGGTGTTGATGTAGTAGGTTTTAAAACACTGAGCGATCTGCTGTGTCACAGGCAAATCAATACCAGAAAAAGTGAGATAGGAAAGTTTCTCCGAAGCCACCTCCTCGGCATGGCAGGGGCCTAAAAGAGCAAAATAGTTTTCAATGGCAAGTCCGAAATGCTGTTGCAAGTATTCGTTTACCAACACATCCGGACCTGGCACTAACCCCTTGATAGCCGATAATATCTTTATGTTTTGCAACAAGCTTTTATCCACTCCGGCAAATACCTCTTCCATATAAGCCGAGGGCACAGCCAAGACCATCACATCAACATTTGCCAGCACCTCATTGATATTGTCATGCATCGTCAGCAATGAAATATCAAAATAAGCCGAACTTAAGTAATGGGGATTATGCTTTCGTTTTTGAATATAACGAATCATATCAGGCTTTCTCACCCACCAGTTCACGTTATGTCCATTGTCAGTAAGAATCTTTACCAGTGCTGTAGCCCAACTGCCACTGCCGATCACTCCAAACTTGAAATCCATGAATTAAAAATGTGATAATTTGAAAATTTGCCGCTATTTCTTTTCTATCAATTCTTCTTTCGAAGCCACTACTTTTACTTTGGTTCCTGGCTTTAAGGTTTTGCTTATCGCGTTATAAGGTGCGGTTATTACCTGTTCGCCCGGTTTTAAGCCACTCAAAACTTCTATATACTCAATGTCCTGGATACCTGTTTTGATCACACGTTTTTCAGCCAATCCTTCTTTGTTCAGCACAAAGACAACTTCTTCCAGATCCTCGGATTCTACAAAGGATGTCTGTTCTGCTTCAGTTTGCTCATCCTTCTTTTTTTCTTTCTTTTTATCCTCAATGCTTTCATCACTTCCTTTTACGCGGGCTGCTACTGCCATAATGGGCACGGATAGCACATTAGCCTTGGTCCTTGTTTTAATATCGGCATTGGCATTCATACCCGGACGAAACGGAAATTTCTTTGGTTTTGCCGGATCTGCCAGGTCCTGGTAAGAAGCAGGATCCAGACGGATACGTACTTCATAATTGGTAACATCATTTGAAGCAGTCGCTACTACTTGTCCGCTTTTATTGGTACTACTGGCGATCTGCGTAACAATGCCTTTGAACTTACGATTGTTGTATGCATCCACTTCTACGTCTGCGGAATCGCCGATACTTACTTTCACAATGTCATTCTCACCTACATCCACTCTTACTTCCATGCTGCTCATATCAGCCACCCGCATCATTTCGGTACCGGCCATTTGCGCAGTTCCTACCACCCTTTCACCTTCTTTTACATTGAGCATGGAGACTACTCCATTCATGGGAGCTGTTATTGTAGCCCTGCCCAGGTTTTTATTAGCAGCGCTCAATTGTGTTTGCATGCTTTGCACCCCAGCCTGCAAACTGCGGATATTTTGTAAAGCAGCATTATACTGAGCTTGTGACGCCAGGTATTTTGTCTCCATCTGTTCCAGTTCTGCTTTGGAGATCACCTTATCCTCATACAATTGTTTGTTACGGTTATAGGCCAGCCGGTCTTGTTCCAATTGGGCTTTTAGCGCTGCCAGATTGGCTTGGCTGTTGGCAACAGTAGCCTGAGATTGAGCTACCCTTGCTACAGCTTCATCTCTTTGAGAGGAATAGATATCAGCATAGATTCTTGCCAGCACCTGGCCTCGCTTCACGCTATCTCCTTCCTCTACGGTTAGTTCTACGATTTCGCCGGAAATATCAGGACTTACTTTTACTTCTATTTCGGGATATATTTTCCCGCTGGCGTTTACTGTTTCTACAATAGTGCGGTTAGCAGCCTTTCAACGGTCACTTTCACCTCTTTGTCAGAAGAGTTACGGAGTAGTTTACCGGCAACTAGCAGCACTGCTATCACGCCAACGCCGATCAATATCCATTTGACAGTTTTGTTCATAAAAGAAAGATTTCTGATTTTGAGATATTGAGATTTTGAGATTGAGTGTTCACAGATTATTAAATCTCAAAATCCCGAAATTCCACAATCACTAAATTTTAGTTACAATTTCAACCCTTGTCCTTTATAAAATTCGAGCAATTTCATTTTAAAGACATAATCATACTGTGCCAGGAGCATCTCAATGCGGGCACGCAGCAGGTTGTTCTGGCTGTTGATCAATTCGTAAGTTGAAAGCAGGTTCAGGTCGTAACGCTTTTGTGCAAAGCTGGCCGCTTTTGTTGCAGCCTCCACGCTCTTTTTATAAGCGTTAAACTTTTGCAAGGCAGCCGTTGCATCGGTGTACGCCTTATAAATATCCTGTTTTAATGTTTGTTTATCCGATTCATCCTGCAACTGATATTGCCGCACATTCAGCTTAGAACGCTCCCAGGCTGTTCTTTGCGAACGGTTGTTAAATATAGGCACCTGCAGGCTAATACCAATATTCTGACCAAAGTTGGAATTCAATTGCTCACTTAAAGAACTGGCCCTGATATACCCTGCTTTTGATCCTTGCACAGTTACCGGCGATTGTACCATATAGAAAGTGCCGTTGTCCCCTACCACACGGAAACCGGTGTTTTCATATCCTGTAATGATCTGCTGATAATAAGGTCTTTTAAAATACACATAGCGGGTGTTCAGGCTTGCAAATGCTGACAGGGCAGGATACATATTGCCTCTTGCAGCCTGAACTGTTTTCATTGCCGACTGAATACGCAGATTATTTACCTTTTGCTGGGGCAGGTTAGTAACGGCCAGTGCATAAACAGCTTCGGGTTGCAGATCGGCCAGACTCTCCAGGGGTATCATTTCCACGGGTGGAGTAGCCACCTTGAAAGGAGCTCCTGCATCCATGTTCAACAAGGCTTTTAACTGAAGAGTATACTGCTGAATTGAAGCCTGGGCCGTAACCAAAGCAGAACTATCTCTTGCCAGTTGCGCCTCTAATTCAGCCGCATTCAATTCCGGCAACTTGCCTGCATTCACTTGTTTGCGTGTAGATTCCAATTGGGACTGCGTTTGCTTTACTTGCACCGCGGTAACATTAGCTTGTTCTTCGGCCAGCAACACCTGGAGATATGCCACAGCTACGTTCAGTGCAATGTCATCCTGAACCTTTTTTACCTGTGCCTTGTCTGCTTCGATAGTCAGCCGGTTGGCTGCAATTGTATTTTTCAGTGCAAACCAGTTAAATAAATTAACTCCGCTTTGAAGGCCAGTGGTAGCATTAAAAAAATTGGCGTCTTCCAGTGTACCGGTAGTTGGGTTTTCACTGCGTCCAAAGCTATAACCACTATTCAGACCGAGGTTTAAAGAAGGAAGCTGGGAGGCTTTGTTTTGCCGGAGCACCAGTTCTGAAAATCGCACCTGCAGGTCGGCCTGTTTTACCGAAATATTATTGACCAAAGCGTACTCAACACATTTTCTAAGGTCCCATTCATTCTGAGCATGGGCAGTGAAGAAAATGAGCGTAAGCAGAAAGCAAAAAATCGGTTGCTTTTTCATGCGTGTAAAAGTAAAGTTCTGATCGGAGATTTGGGGTGATTATTAGGATCAGCGGGAAAAATTGGCTAATGCCTGATCCAGGTCTTGTATCAAATAAGCTGCATCTTCCAAACCAACGTACAAACGAATGTGCTGATGATCGGGTTTTTCGGGTTTGAAATGGGCAGGTTTAATACCGGCGCAGCGGGGAATGACGAGGGACTCGTGCCCTCCCCAGCTTACAGCCATAGTGATATGCCTGAGCGATTCACAAAAGGAGGTTATGGACTCTACAGTACCGTTTTTCAGGGAAAAAGTAATCAACCCACAGGCACCCTTCATTTGCCGTTTGGCCAGTTCATACTGAGGGAATGATTCATCAAAAGGAAAAAGGACATTGTCAATCCTGGGGTGTGCCTTTAAAAATGCTAACACCTGGCCCGTTGTGTTGGTTATTCTTTCCAGCCTTGCCTGGAGTGTTCTCAACCCGCGGATCAACAACCAGGCATTGAAAGGCTGGATGCCACTTCCTATATTCAGGTATTCACTGTCGAATATTTTTTTGATCATGGCCTTGGAGCCAGTGAGGAGGCCGCCCAGGGTATCGCTATGGCCACTAATATATTTGGTGGCTGTTTGCATGCACAGGTCGATGCCCATTTCGATAGGCCGTTGATAAAGCGGTGTGCAGTAAGTATTATCAATTAAGGTGGTAATACCCCTGCTCTTTGCCAGTGATGCTACCGCCTTTAAATCCTGTATTTCATAGCTCCATGAGTTGGGTGATTCAAGAAAAATAAGAGTTGTGTTTGGCTGGAGCGCATTTTCAAAATTTTCAATATCCCGCCCATCGATAAAAGTAGTCGTAACGTTAAACCGGGGAAGGATAACCGTAAACATGCGTTTGGTCCAGGTGTAGGGATTGCGGACGCATATTACATGATCTCCGCTTTTTACATTGGCCAGCACACCGGCAAAAATGGCTGCTGCCCCACTGTTGAAAACAAGGCAGTCCTCCGCCCCATCCAGGGCGGCCAGTTTCCGGCGTAGGATGTCCACGGTTGGATTGATGCCACGGCTGTACAGATAACCGCTCATTTCATCTTCGAATACCTTACGCAGATCATCCACCTTCTTAAAGGCGAAGTTGGATGTTTGCATAATGGGCGGCGCTATCGCATTGAAGTATAATTCCCTTTCTTCTCCCCATTCATTCAGGATTTCGCTGATTTCCATTGCCTGGTTGATTTAATTTTTTCGAAAGTAAATAAAGTGGATAAAAACACAGGAACATAGCAAAGCCAATTAATGCAGACTTGGGATTGCGCAGGATGATGCTGATCGAAACAAATGCATACGCCAGGATATAAATAATTGGCATCCACGGATAGCCTTTCATTTTGTAGATATTGGTATTATCGAGATGCACGGTTTTCTTTCTCAAAATGAAAATAGAACCTACTGCGGTTGCCAACCCGATGCTGTCCAGAAAGATGACGTAATCTAATATTTCCTCAAAAGTTTTGGCAAAGAACAAAGTGATCACAGCTACAGCGGCAAAAACGGGTAATGCATAAACCAGTACCTGGTTTTTTTCGCTTACCTTTTTCAGGAAGCGCGGCATAACACCTTCATCGGCCATTGCATAAATAACTCTGGGATTACTCATCAAGCCAATATTCACATAAGCTAGTACGGCAAAGAAAAGTAACAGGCTCATAATTGTATAACCATAACTGCCAACATATGTTTGTACATGCCTGGCTGCCAGGTCGCTTTTGGATTCGAGACCGGCTCCATTATACACAATGCCGTTAAACCCTAAGGTGTGATAATAAGCCCAGTTGGTCAACAAGTACAGGCTTACTATAATGGCAATGCCGAAAAAGATGGCCCTGGGAATTGTACGCCGCGGATGCTGCACTTCGCCACCAAAGTTGATGGTCTGCTGGTATCCGCCATAAGTAAACGAAACAGCAATAAGGGCGGCGCCCAACGCCTTAACCTGTTCCCAGAAGCCAGTGCTGCCTGCCACCTGTTGTACAGGAGCGACTGGATCGGCCGGAAAAAACAAACCGGCACAAATAAAAAGTACAATAACAATCTTGAGAACCATTAAGACATTTTGTGTCTTTACGGACATTTTAAAACCCAGGTAATTCACAAAGAAGAAAACAATTACAGCACCCAATGCTACTATTTGAACAATGGTCTCTGTCTGGTAATTGGCAGGAAGCATACCCCGCAGATAACCGGCACCTATAAGTGCCACAGCGCTTACGCTAGCTGCATTGGAAATTAAAATGATGCCATTGATCATAAATGCCAGTGCTGGATGATAACAGTAAGAATATATTTTGTAAAAGCCTCCTGTAACCGGATAACGGCTGCCGATCTCTGCAAAGGTTAAAGCACCAAAAAGAGCGATCATACCACCCACGAGCCATGCTATAAAGAATATAGCCGGTGAGCCTGCATCTTTTGCCACGTTGAAGGAACTGCGGAAAATGCCCATGCCAATTACCAGGCTCACCACGATCATGGTTAAGTCAAAAGTGCCGAGGAGATTTTTCAATTTTTGTCCCATGAAATTTGAATTGCAAGTAAGTTATACCAAATTAAATTAGGTAGTACGGTATTGTAAGCATTGAAAGCCGCAACCATCAAGAAGTCTTTACTTCGTACCTCTAACCTCGTACCTCTAACCTCGTGCCTCGTACTTCGTAAATCTAATTTGATATTAGGATGGAATTGGGGAAAAATACCATGTAAACGTATGGATGAGTACAGCTTTCCACAATCTCTACAATAATATTCCACACTTTTAAACTACAAAGGCAGATTTTTCAATAAAATCCTGCTTAAAGTAGGCAACAAAAAAAATTGGAACAGCTTTTGACGATATAGTTCCGGTTTTTCATAGGATATTAGATTGAACAGGGCGTGATTTCTATCTCAGCCCTTTTTTATTTTTACATAGAGTCTTTATTAATATGAAGGGAGTATGCCTTTGGTGTAATTGACATTTTTCCAGGAAGCAGAGACAATATTAGAACTAAAATAGGAGTAAGTGGTTATAGCAATGAATAACGTGATATGTGCTGGTTCAAGGTTTTTTAAAACTCAAAAGCTTTTGTGCCACATCGTAAAAGGTTTTGAACTCAACAGGTTTTGTGATCATCTCGACATTTTTCTTCTGGAAGAACATTTTATCGATTAGACTGGAAGATGTACTGAAAATAACAATGGGAATGTCACAAAGTGTTTCGTCTGCTTTAATAGCCGTAAGTGTCTGCTTACCATCCATCCTGGGCATGTTTATGTCCATAATAATAAGCGATGGCAGTTTACCAGATTGCCTTAGTTCCCTTAGTTGCGCCAGGGCATCTGCACCGTCATGAGCCTGCAAAATTTCATAACTGGACCCCATAGTTTTTAACGTGCTGCTCAGAATGTGCAAATCATCCTCATCGTCGTCTACCAAAAGAATGGCGTGATAATTATTTTCCATAAATTGGTTTCTTAATCACAAAAGCTGCAGTAAAAAATCTCAATAAGTCGAAAGCTTCGCACTCCAAAAGGGAGACTGGAAAAGGGCTAAAAAGGGTAATTATTACGTTTTACAAAAGGTAAAGAAGAAGAGACAACAATTTACAATAAATTTCAACATCAACTATTACGCCATCCGATTAAGTTCTTAGAAAATATGTAGCTTGTCGCACTAACCAGCATTTTTTGTTTTTCATGGCATCCATCAAAGATTTGCAAGAGCAGTTATTGACCAATTATGAAGTCAAACCAAAGGACCGTTTCCAGACCAACGGGTCAGTTATTGTTGTTTTGAAAAACTACAGGTTTCACAAGCAATTATCCATTGAACTTTATGAGGCTACAACCACGCAGGCCGGGAAAATAAAAAATCCATTGATCCCTCTGAATACTTTAGATACCGCGCTGAAAGCACAAGAACCCGAAGAGATCAAATATTTTTCCGCCATCAGCAGGTTTCAAAATAATCCTACAGCAATTAAATCTCCATTAGATATTGATGCCTTAAAGGCTGTGATCAAAAACGCTCTGGGCTTTAGGATCTTTTACCACAATCCTGGGTTTTCTGAAAATGTGGTGGCAGGTTCGCTGCAGGAGGTTTCAGCAGGAGGTCTTATCAACGACCTGGCGTTAATTATTCACAAGAAAGAAGATGCTTATGAGATCATCCCAGAGTTAACGATCAAGGACAAAACGTATCATTTCAATGAAATTGAAGTCAAATACGACTACTTTATCCTGATACAGGATACAATTTATTTACTAGGCAACTTTCGCCTTTTGAAGATTGTCCGTTTTTTCCATCAACACCGGTCGGGTTTGCGGATGAATGAGACAAAGTTCAAAGAGTTTCAGCAGCATATTTTAAAGCAACTGGAGGATCATATTACGGTTGTATACACGTATATGCAAACAGCAATACAGGCACAAATAGAAGAAAGTGGTGTGATGGGGCCAATAGAAAAATTGATCTACCTGTCGGATCTGGATCATTATGTTGCGATCAATCCTGTAATGAGATACGGTGAGATCGAAATACCTGTGCGCAGCAAAAGACAGATCTATGCACAAGATGGGAAGGGTGAACTCTTTGCAGTACAAAGAAATGTTGAAGCTGAGGTACGCTTTACGGCTTTACTCATGAAACAACATGCCCATTTTGAAGAACAGCTACAGGATGATCTGCCCTATTTCTACCTGCACAAACAACGGTTCTTAGATGAAGACTGGTTTTTAAATGCCTTTGAGCAATGGCAAAACGAGGGCATAACGGTGCTGGGCTTTAACCAGTTGAAGGGTCATAAATACAATAGTAATAAAGCAAAGATAACTGTACAGGTAAGGAGCGGGCTGAATTGGTTCAACACAGAGTTGAATGTTCGCTTTGGAAAGAAAAAAGCTTCTTTGAAAAAATTGCATCAGTCAGTGCGTAACAAAAACAAGTTTGTTGAACTGGATGATGGCACCCTGGGCATACTGCCTCAAGAATGGCTGGAAAGGTTTGAAAGCTACTTCCAGTCAGCGGAAATTTCTGGAGAGCAATTGCTTACACCCAAGATCAATTTTCATGCTGTAAAGCAGTTGTACAAGGAGGAAGAACTGGACGAGGAGGTTAGAAGAGAAATTAGTCTATATGAAACGAAACTGACCGAGTTTGACAATATTAAAGATATAGAGGTGCCTGGGGAGTTAAATGCCGTATTAAGAACCTATCAGAAACAAGGGTTGCAATGGCTCAATTTTCTGGATGATTACAATTTTGGTGGCTGCCTGGCAGATGATATGGGATTGGGTAAGACACTTCAAATTATTGCATTTGTGTTATTGCAAAGAAGAAAAACGACTCAGAATACCAACCTGGTTGTTGTGCCCACTTCGCTCATCTTTAATTGGAAGGCGGAAGTTCAAAAATTTGCCCCTTCTATCAGGATGTATACGATTTATGGTTCCAACAGGGTAAGGAGTACAAAAGAACTGGATCAATATGAGCTTGTTCTGACCTCATACGGAACCCTTCTTTCCGATATTAATTATCTGAAGAATTATACGTTTAATTACATCTTCCTGGATGAATCACAAAACATCAAGAACATAGAATCGCAACGTTATAGCGCAGTACGTCTTTTGAAATCAAGGAATAAGATTGCTATTACAGGAACACCGGTGGAAAACAATACCCTGGACCTGTTTGCACAACTCTCTTTTGCCTGCCCTGGGCTTTTGGGCAGTAAGCAATCTTTCAAATACTTATTTTCTATACCCATTGACCAATTTAAAAGCAGTAAGCGAGCCAAAGAACTGCAGCAAAAAGTAGCGCCCTTTATTTTGAGAAGAACAAAAAAGGATGTGGCCGTTGAGCTTCCGGAAAAAACGGAGATGACGCTTTATTGCCCTATGGGTGAAGCACAGCGTAAAGTATATGATGGGTATGAAGAAGAGCTCAGGGACTTTATTGAAGGGAAACCTGAAGATGACCTTTTGAAAAGTTCTGTACATGTTTTAAGAGGATTAACCCGTTTACGACAAATCTGCAATTCACCTCTTTTGCTTCAGGATGAAAAGTTGTATGGTGATGAATCTTCCAAGATCGAGGTATTGATCGAGCAAATTGAAAACAAATCACCTGTTCATAAAATACTAGTGTTTTCGCAATTTGTGTCCATGCTTGAATTGATCAAGGGTGAGTTGGAAAAGAGGAATATTGGATATGAGTACCTGACAGGAAGTACAAAAGACAGGGAGGCTGTTGTGGGCAACTTTCAGAACAATGTAAACATCAGGGTATTTTTAATTAGTTTAAAAGCTGGTGGTACAGGACTAAACCTAACGGAAGCTGATTATGTTTACCTGGTTGACCCCTGGTGGAACCCTGCAGTAGAGAACCAGGCGATAGACCGCAGTTACCGGATCGGGCAAAAGAAAAATGTAGTGGCAGTGCGGTTGATCTGCCCCGATACCTTAGAAGAGAAGATTGTGAAGTTGCAGGAAGCGAAGAGGGCGTTGTCGGATGATTTGATTCAGACGGAAAGTGGATTTTTTAGGTCGATTACAAAGGAGGAGTGGATGGGGATGTTGAGAGGAGGAAAGTGAAATGTCAAACGTGAATTGTGAATGGGCAATTAAAAAGAAATAATTACCTTCCCTGCCGTTTGCACGTTTACTTGAACGAAGTTCAGGATCGGGAGTGCGAACATTCAACCAATTTCCACCATGCTCAAATTAACTGCTTTTGTATTTGCGGCACTATTCGCTACAAGCGTCCTGGCCCAGGAAGCATCTCCGGATACTAGCCACAACCACCAACGTATCCAGGCTGCAATCAACTCTTACTTCCAGTTCATCAACGAAGGAACAGGACTTTATAACGGGGTTGAACACAAACCCTACTTCTACAAGATCGAAGGCTTTGCCTATTACAGGACTAATGAATGGCAAAACGCTACTATTAGATATAACGGAGTATTATATACGAATATTCCAGCCAAGTATGACCTGGTAAAAGACCAGGTCATTGTAAAGCATGCAACTGGCTTAAGCTTTAGCCTTTTTAGTTCCCGGGTGACTTACTTTACTCTTGGTGATGACCGGTTTATCTACATACCTGAAGGAGTCAATAAATTAATGCCCGTACCGGGCTTTTACCAACAATTAAGAAGGGGTAAACTTACTGTGCTGGCGAAACGCAGCAAATTGATTGAGGAATCGATAGAACAGCAAGAGGTAAAGAGGTGGTTTACGGATGTGAATAAATACTACGTGGTCAAGGATGGGGTATTCTACAGTCCCCGCAAGGAGGCATCGCTGTTGACCCTGCTGGGAGAACACAAAACAGAAGCAAAGCAAGCCCTTCGCAAAGCAAATATACGCTTCAGAAAAGCTCCGGAGCAGGCCATTTTAATTGTTGCCGACTACTATAATAAATAACATAACAACATCATTCCTCTATTCATTACAACATTGTTTTTTTAACATGCAAAAGATCAATCTTATCGTCCTTGTGTTAGGATTGTTGGTGATAACCGGCTGCAAAGATCCTTTCCAAATGGATTTGCGTACCACTGATCAATCACTGCTGGTGGTGGAAGGCTTTCTGAACAAAGGGGCCACCACTACTTTTCATTTAAGCCGCACCATGAATCTTTCGGATCAGGGTAGCCTAAAACCCGAGTTGCAGGCCATGCTTTCCGTGGAAGGTAAGGACAATGCTATGGCTTATTTTGTTGAAAGGGGCAATGGTGTCTATGAGGCAGACCTTGCATTTTTGCAAGTTGATAAAGAGTACCGACTGCGCATCCACACCAGGGATGGCAAGGAATATCTCTCTGACTATGTAGCGGTGAAGAACAACCCACCTATTGACAGTATTAGCTGGCGGCAGGAGGGGAACAATGATGTCCGCATTTACACATCCACCCACGATCCCAATAACAATACCCGCTATTACCGTTGGGAGTATGATGAAACCTGGGAGATACGCTCTACCTTTGTTTCTCGATGGAAACGGGGCTCTACCTCTTTTGTACGAAGAACCTTTCCCGAAGATGATGTTTCCATATGCTGGAAATACGGTGCATCCAAGTCTATTTTGCTAGGCTCTTCTGCACAACTCACTTCCGATGTGATCAAGGAAAGCCCTCTTTTACGCATTCCGCGAACTTCAGACAAGCTGGAACATCGATACAGCATACTGGTGAGGCAATATGCACTTTCAAAAGATGCTTACGAATACTTCCAGATTATGAAGAAAAATACCGAGTCGCTGGGTTCCATTTTCGCACCTCAGCCTTCGGAGGTCAGGGGCAATATTTATTCTGTAAGCAATCCAAATGAGCAGGTGATTGGCTTTGTAACGGCTTCGGCAGTGCAGCAGAAGAGACTCTTTATTTCGCGTCAAGAACTGGCAGGACGCGTCCACTTCCCATATTGCGAATTTATCCATATACCTGATCATCCGGACAGTATTAAAATGTACATGGGCTACTTGCCCATTGATGAAGAATATAACCAGGGAAACAGAGGCTGGTCAGCCTCCTTTCCCGAATGTGTAGATTGTACTACGCGAGGTGGTTCAACAACAAAACCCTCTTACTGGTAAATGATCCCTGCTTTTATGAACAAACAATCAATTCTTGCCCGTCTTTTTACTATGGCGCTTCTGTGGCTGGGCACAGCTGCCCTTGGCCAGGAGCCTAAAGATACCCTGATCACCGGCAGTTTCGAAAAGGTAAAGCTCACTCAATTCTTTCAGCAGGTGGAGGCCCGGACACCCTATTACTTTTATTATGACATTTCGCAGGTAGACAGTATTGAAGTGACCCTCAGTGTTACAGAACAGCCTTTGAGCAAGGTGCTGGCGACGGTCTTAAAGGGAACGGACATACGATTTTCCATTGACCGGCAGCAGAAGGTATACCTCACCCGTAATCTCCAGATCGTGACCACATTGCCCGCAGGCTTTGGCGGTAAGGCAAGCGATTCTACCCTGCAACAGCCGGCACTCAATACTATTGTTTCTTTGGAAGAAAAGAAAAAGGTAACGACTACCAACAGCGAAAATCGCCTTTATGAGATCGGCACCCGCGGCGGAACTACCCGCCAAGGTGAAGCGGTGCTAACAGGATATATCCGCAATGCCAAATCTGGCGAACCCCTGATCCAGGCCTCTATTTTTGTTGATAAACTGCAACGCGGTACTGTGACCAATCAATACGGCTTTTATTCGCTGAGCCTGCCGGTGGGTACCCACAGTCTGCAGGTGCAGGGTATAGGCGTGAGTGATGGCCACTACCAGGTAGCCATACATTCAGACGGCAAGCTGGACATAGAACTCAAAGAGCAGGTAACTACCTTGAAAGAAGTCATCGTATCAGCGCAGAAAACAGCAAACGTCCGCAACCTGCAGATGGGCGTGGAACGCCTGAGCATTGCCACCATCAAGCAGGTGCCTACGGTGCTGGGCGAAGTAGATGTGATCAAGGTGGTACTCTCGTTGCCGGGGGTGAAAACGGTTGGAGAAGCCAGTTCAGGATTTAATGTGCGGGGCGGATCCACTGACCAGAACCTGATCCTGTTCAATGATGCAACGATCTACAATCCTTCACACTTTTTTGGCATGTTCTCAGCTTTCAATGCCGAAATCATCAAGGACATAGAATTGTATAAAAGCAGTATTCCCGCCAAATTCGGCGGCCGCCTTTCATCGGTATTGGACCTCACAGCCCGGGAAGGCAATAAAAAAGAAATCACGGGATCGGCAGGCATTGGACTGGTAACCAGCCGCTTTAATATAGAAGGGCCTATCAAGAAGGATAAGACCTCCTTTATCCTGGGCGGAAGGACTACTTATGCCAACTGGCTGCTCAAGTTGTTGCCCGACGAATACAATAACAGCAAGGCTTCATTCTATGACGTTAACCTCAATGTAAGTCACCGCATCAACAGCAAGAATGACCTGTACTTTACCAGCTACCGATCCGATGACCGCTTTAAGCTGGATAGCGATACCACCTATAACTACAACAATCAGAACGTATCGGTAAAATGGAAGCATGCCTTTACAAGCAAACTCAATGGTTTTTTTACAGCCGGCTACGATCAGTATCAATATAAAGTGTACAGCGAAGTCAATAAGGTGAACGCTTACGATATGAAGTTTGACATCAACCAGGCCAACCTCAAGGCTGACTTTACCTATCTGGTGAATGCAAAGCACAACCTGGACTTCGGGGCCTCTTCTATTCAGTACAAACTACACCCGGGCTCCTTTACGCCCAGGGGATCTGAGTCGCTGGTAACACCGGATATAGTAGCCGCCGAGCGTGCCCGGGAAAGCGCCCTGTACCTTTCGGACCGTTTTAATGTCAGCAACAAGCTCTCTTTACAAGGAGGCCTGCGTTTCTCGTTCTATAATTACCTGGGGCCCAGGGAGATTTCTGTGTATGCAGAAGGACTGCCCAGGAATGAGGCAAACCGCTTAGAAACCAAAGAATATGGTAAAGGCAAGTTCATCAAGAACTATGGAGGACCGGAATACAGGGTTTCGCTACGCTACGCCTTTACGCCTTCTTTCTCTGTGAAGACAGGATACAACTCGCTACGTCAGTATATACACATGCTTTCCAATACCACCTCTGTGGCCCCTACCGACATCTGGAAGTTGAGCGATCCCAATATTAAGCCACAGCAAGGAGACCAGGTATCTTTTGGCCTGTATAAGAACCTGAAGAATAATACAATTGAAACTTCTGCGGAAGTATACTATAAACGGCTGAAAAATTACCTGGATTATAAACCCGGCGCCCAATTGGTGCTGAATCATAACGTGGAAACAGAAGTGGCGAATACAAAAGGAAAGGCCTACGGTGTGGAGGTGATGGTCAAGAAACCAGGCGGCAAACTGAACGGATGGATAGCCTACACCTATTCACGCGTGCTGCTAAAGATGGATGATCCCTCAACCGGCATTGTGGTGAACGAAGGAAAGTATTACCCAGCCAATTACGACAAGCCCCATGATGCTACAATGGTCGGGAACTTCCGGATCAATCACCGCTTTAGTATTTCGACAAATGTAACCTATAGCACAGGTCGCCCAATTACCTTGCCGGTAGGGCGCTACTATTATATGAGTTCGCAAAGGGTAGTTTACTCCGATCGCAATACTTATCGTATACCCGATTACTTCCGCACCGACTTCTCAATGAACATTCAGGGTAACCACAAGGTGCACCAGAAAACCCATAACTCCTGGACCCTGGGTCTATATAACCTGACAGGCCGAAGGAATGCCTATTCAGTCTATTATGTATCCGAGAACGGACAGGTGAACGGCTATAAAATGTCCATCTTCGGCAATATCATTCCCTTTATCAACTACAACATCCGCTTTTAATTATGAAGAATATCAACCTGATTTTGATGGCCTTTATTTCACTGGGTAGCATAGCCGCTTCTGCACAACAGGTGGAGCCGGTTGCCCAGCGTATGGAAGCTGCCATCGGCAAAGGGGTATCTGAAAAGTTGTATGTACACACCGATAAGACCACCTATATGGCCGGCGAGATACTGTGGTTCAAGATCTACAATGTGGATGCATTGCTGCACCACCCGGTTGGCCTCAGTAAGGTAGCCTACATTGATCTACTGGATCAAAGCAATACCCCTGTAGTACAGGCCAAGGTCGCACTGGAGCAAAAGGGAAGCGGCTCTATCCACCTGCCTCTTTCTTTGGCTTCGGGCAACTATAAGTTCCGGGGCTACACCTCCTGGATGAAGAACTGGGGCCCTGAGACATTCTTTGAACAAATAGTGACCATTATTAATCCACTGAAGAACCTGGAGCTGGATAAAAAGAACCAGGAGCGTGCAAAGCCTGTGCCCCAACCGGCTTATGCAGCTGTTTTCTTTCCTGAAGGAGGCAACATGGTTCAGGGCCTTGAAAACCGCCTGGCTTTTAAACTTACGGATAAAAGCGGAAGGGGGGTAGAAGGTAGTGGCGTGGTTATCAGCAGCAGCGGCGACACGGTAAGTAGGTTCACCACCCATAGGTTCGGAATTGGCTCCTTTTCTTTCCGGCCCCAAGAAGGGTTGACCTACAAAGCCCAGATTACTACGGCTGGTGGCAATCACTTCAGCCAGGCTATACCTCCGGCCCAGCAAACAGGCTATACGATGAGTCTTAGCGAAGAAAAAGAAAGATCTCTTAAAATATCAGTACAGTGTAATGAGCCAGGCCAGGAGGGCCAACTGGTATACTTGCTCACCCACACAAGGGGAGAGCGTAAAGGTACCGACAAGGCAAAGGTCTCTAATGGAACGGCCTCTTTCTACGTAAATAAAAGCAAGCCAGGGGAGGGTGTATCACAGTTTACTATTTTTAACCACCAGGGCAGGCCTGTTTGCGAACGGCTTTATTTCAGGCGTCCTTCTGCTGGCCTTGCACTTACAGCGCGTTGCGATGGAGCGCGATACAGCACCCGTAGTAAAGTGTCGCTGGCAATCCAGAGCACCATTGGAGAGGGAAATGCTTCCCCCGCCGACCTTTCCCTGTCTGTATACCGGCTCGACTCCCTGCAGGGCGGCAAGGGCGTAGATATTCAGTCCTACTTATGGCTCACATCCGACCTTACCGGCGTGGTAGAATCACCGGAATACTACCTGTCGGCCTCAACCCCGGAAGTAGAAAAAGCTACTGACCTGTTGATGCTTTCGCATGGCTGGCGGCGCCTGAACTGGAAGAATGCCGACATACAGGCGTCATCACCACTATATCCCCTGGAATACAACGGGTGTATAGTAACTGCCCGCGTTACTGATACCCGTACGGGAGCACCCGCCCCCGATGTCCCTGTTTTTCTGTCTATCCCAGGACATTATTTCAATTTATATTCCGCCAAAAGTGACGCCCAGGGACTTGTGCGCTTTGATGTTAAAGATGTATATGGCGCTACCGAATTCTATTTACAGAGCAATACTCCTAAAGAGAACTATTACAGGTTTGAAGTGCTTACACCTTTCTCCACCCAGTTCACGACATCCGCACTTCCGCCCCTCAGCCTGCCTTCGGGCATTGAACTGATCGAGACCCACAGCATAGCCATGCAGGCGCAGAACGTTTACCGCGGTGACAGTCTGCGTCGTTTTGCCCAGCCCCTCATACGGGACACCTTGCCTTTTTACGGTAAGAGCGATTATACCTACATGTTGGATGACTATACCCGTTTTACGACTATGGAGGAAGTGCTGCGCGAATACGTGCGCTTTATCAATGTATCAGCAAGAGGTGGAAAACTCTACCTGCGTATGCTTGACGAGAACGTCAAAGAATTTTTCGAAGAACATGTATTGGTATTGGTGGATGGAGTGCCGTTGGTGGATAACAATAAGATATTCGACTACGATCCACGTAAAGTACGCAAGCTTGATATTATCCCTAAGGGTTACCTGTTGGGCCCTAACTATTTCTCAGGCGTTGCTTCCTTCACTACCTACGAAGGAAATCTGGAAGGCTTAAGCTTGGACCCGCGCATATTAATGGTCAACTACGAAGGCCTGCAGTTGCAGCGAGAGTTCTATGCTCCTCTATATGAAACGGCCAGCCAGCAAAGCAGCCGCATACCCGATTTCAGAACCACGCTCATGTGGAAACCTGATATTGTTACCGATGAAAAGGGATCTTCCGCACTTAGCTTTTATACTTCCGACAACAAGGGTCAGTACATCGGGGTGCTTCAGGGACTGGATAAGGAAGGCAGGCCGGCATTGGCCACGTTCAGTTTTGAAGTGAAATAAATTATAGGTGGTTCATCTTTGGCACCATCGGCCTTAACCTTTTGAATAACCAGGGCTGCTATCTTTTTACCCATTTCCAGACCAACTTCATTGTCGGAGCGGAAATGAATGCCTGCCTGAAAGCGGGATTCTGCGGCTTCTCTGGCTTTCTTCTGATAATAGGCCCTTTCTGCCGGGAAAAAATAGGAATACAGTTCACCCATCACACCACTAGCTACTGCATGACCGGAAGGATATCCTGGGAAGGGCGGCGTGATTAGAAGCATTGGACGAAAGGTAGTATCATACTGATCCGGACGTATACCCCAATAGGCATATTTGGCATCCCAGCAGGCCACAAAGCCATCATACATGCCAACACCAGTAATCGCATACAACCGGGCTGCCCGTGGTGGATTCAGGTGGAGGTTGTACTCAAATATTTTTTTGTGTAGCTCATTTCCCCAAAAGTCCTGGCTGGCCCAGAAAAATGCATTATTCATTGAGCGAAAGGTTTGTTTAAAGTTTTTGAGTTCCGTCATCTCTTTTACAAAGTCCGGAGGTGGGTCAGGCCGAAACTGACTGCTGCTATCCAGCACCACGGTTTTATTACGTCCTGCTAGTGGGAACATGGGTTTTTTCCCTTTCCAGCTTCCTGGACCTTCAGGTATTTTTCCGTCCCATGCCATTTTAGGTGCAAAGTCTATGGTGTGCTCCATTTCTTTTTCGGCTATCCTTTTGCCCAGTTCAAAACCTGCACGGGTATCGGTTGGAAAGGAGACGCCGGCCGCGATCCGCGATGCCATGAGTTGTTGTGCCAGGCGATGGACAGAATCAGCCAGGGAAGGAAGAAAACGGGAGATGATGGTAGTGGCTGCACCGGCAGCAACAGAATGCTCGCAAGGGTAAGAGGGGCTCTCCGGTTTTGGCACATATGCTTTTATCCGGCTATCCGCAGCGAAAGGACGGGGACGTTTATAAGCATACTTGGTATCCCACGCAGCAATAGTAGCATCATAGATGGCTACATTAAGCAACATGCTTGCCATAATCAGGATGCCGTTATTGCTGGTATCGGTCATGTATAATTTAGACATCATATCGTACCACCGGTAGCCAGGTGCGCCGGCATTCCAGTATAAGATCTGCTGCATGCTGGCAGAGTCCAGGCGTTGTTGCTGCGAAAGCACCTGTGTTATTTCCTCCTTGTAAGCAGGTGGCGGTGGCAAACGGTAGGCTTTACCCGATGAAATGAACCAGGTTTTCCAATTGCTGGCAGTGGGCTCTATTTGGGCCTGCAGGTGAGCTGCCGCGAACAGTATGGCTACAATGATGAATACATTCTTGCTCATAAACTGAATATTTTTCACAAGAATATTTCATTAGATAAAGCCATGGAATGGCGCGTCAATAAACAGCAGGTTTTGGTAAACAAACAGCGATATCAGGCTGTTTGTTTACGATAAATTCCGTTTCATAGACTGCAAAAGGGAAAAGGAAAAGATTTACCGAAATTTAGGTACAAATAGCAGGATGAAAAGATCAGTCAATAGAAAACGGTTTAAGTTTTATATATGGCTTGGAACCGCTTATTTATCTCTATGGCTGTTTAGTGACTTTGTATCTGAGCCGGATACGTTTTTAAAACGCTGTGTCAACAATATCTGGCTCTGTAGTTATCTGGTAGTGCTCAATTATTTGCTATTCGAATATACCCTGCCTTTTATAAAGTTAAACTGGAAAAGAATTCTTATAGGGCTGTTCCTTTTGTGGGCTCATCTTATGTTATATTCTTTTGGCTTGTATTACTGGAGATATATTGGCATCCAGGCAGGTATTTATTTTTCATTAAGAATACATCCTTCCGTTGAAGTTGGCGTTACTTACCACTTCCCTTATAGCATTATGTCGATTATCTTTTTTGGCATTATAAAGCATATTTATGATCATAGAAAATTAAGAATAGCAGCACAACAATTGCGTATTGAAAAGCAACAGGCAGAGTTGAACTATCTTAAATCACAAACCAACCCTCATTTTTTATTCAACACATTGAACAATATCTATGCATTGGCAAGGGACAAATCTGACCTGGCTCCTGAATCCATTTTACGCCTGTCGAAAATATTGCGTTTTATGCTGTATGAAGCCGGAGGAGATTATATAGCTATAGAACAGGAGCTCAAAATTATCAGTGACTATATTGCCCTTGAACAATTGCGTTATGATGAGTCTTTGCGCGTTAATTTTAACTATGACGTTGAAGATATGAAACAGGCTTTGCCACCCTTATTGCTGATACCATTAGTGGAAAATGCATTCAAACATGGTGTATCGGAAACCAGGGGACGTCCTTTTGTTGAAATACATCTTTCCGTTAAACTTCGACAGTTGTCCTTTTCGATAAAAAACTCCATGGAAGCATTTACAGGAGAGCGGAGTATAAAGGAAAATATAGGTCTTTCCAACCTGAGAGGCCAATTGTCATTGCTTTATACAGATTACGATCTATCTGTACAACAAGATGAGTCTGTGTTTACTGCTACTTTAAAAATAAATCTTGCGAGCCATGTCTAAAATAAAGTGCATTATCGTTGAAGATGAACCATTGGCTGTAAAAGTTTTGTCGGATTATATTTCACAAGTGCCGTTCCTCGAATTACAGGGATCATTTAAAGATGCTATCCTTGCTACCGACTACTTGCGGGATCATTCTACAGACCTTATTTTTTTAGATATCCATCTGCCTAAGTTAAAAGGGATTGCTTTTTTAAAAACATTGACCCATCCGCCTGCAGTTATTATTACCACCGCTTATCATCAATATGCAGTAGAGGGGTTCAATCTGAACGTAACCGATTACCTGTTAAAGCCAATTGAGTTCGAGCGATTTTTAATAGCGGTGAATAAGGTTAAAACAGCTCACAGAGAACAGCATCATATAGTTGAAAGCGGAGAGGTAAAAGATTACCTGTTCCTGAATGTACAGAAAAAGAAGGTGAAAGTTTTATTCTCAGAGATCGTTTATATTGAAAGCCAACGGGAGTATATTAAGATCGTTACCACAAGAAAAGAATACCTTTCAAAAATGAGTACACATGATATTGAGGCACTTTTACCTGTACATCTCTTTAAGCGGATTCACCGGTCTTTTATTGTTTCTGTAAATAAGATTGACTCATACACTGCGGAGATGGTGGAGGTGAATGGAGTGGTTATTCCGATCGGGAGGGGGTATAGAGATGTAATGGAAGAGTTATAGCAAGCTCTAATATTGATAAGCTAATCTGAAACATAACCAGTTCCTACTTATTAACAACGATTAATAAACTTTAATTCACTTATTTATAACTGTTAGTTAAGACAAGAAATTTATTGATCTCGGATATTTATTATCATAGAATTTAAATCAATATTGGAGTATTTATGTTTTCATTAAGAGTGGAGGAACTACTTTAGCTCAATAATCAAAACTTAATCATTCTTTATGAAAAGACTCCTACTCTTAACCTGTTTGTTTAGTATTACTTCTGCATCGTTTGCTCAAATCAACAAAGGACAATGGCTCGTGGGTGGAAACATAAGTTACAGCACAAGCAAAAACGATGTCACCAACACGAAACACAGGATCACAAACTTTCAGATTTCACCTAATGCAGGTTATTTTATCATTGATAAACTTGCTGTAGGTGCAAGGGTCAATTTATCAAGGGTCAAAAATGAAGTTGAGCAGAATGTCTATACTGAAAGTACCAATAATGGAATAAGTTTATCACCCTTTGTTCGTTATTACTTTTTACCCAAGGCTCAAAAAATAAATTTATTTGCCGACGCAGGTTATGCCTATGGGAGATCAAAGTATACTACTGAGCTTATAGGAAGGGTTCCTCAAAGTGGCACTTCCACTTTAAAAGGGGACTTTCATAGCTACTACATTTCAGCCGGTCCTGCCCTGTTTTTGACCCCTAAAACTGCAATTGAATTGACATTAAACTACAATTACAGCAAACAGAAAGACTATGAGTACAGCAACAAAGGTTTCATGGCTGGCATAGGTGTTCAGATTCACTTAGGGAAATAAAAGCGCATTATTCTATACTAAGCAAGGAGGTTGTCTCAAAACATTAAGACAGCCTTTTTATTTGGATAGATGAATGGAACCATTTTCCTTTTCGGAGCTAAATGATTTCAACTTAACAGACATTAT
>CBKWHA010000071.1:0-23213 GCA_966674115.1 uncultured Chitinophagaceae bacterium | reverse complement strand
GGCGCCATTTGTATTGTATTACCAAAGAAGGTAAGGAGACTTTACTTACCAAAGGCAATTACGATGTGATCAGTTTGAAAGGAGTTGATGAGAAAAGCGGGTTTGTATATTTTACAGCATCGCCAGAAAATGCTACGCAGCAGTATTTATATAGAATTGCTTTAGATGGAAAGAAGTCACAGGAGTTGTTGTCACCTTCCTCTTTAAAAGGAACACACTATTATAATGTAAGTCCCAATGCTACTTATGCATATCATAACTTTTCAAATTTACAGGGGCAAAAGCTTTCAGAATGGATTAGTGTTGCCGGGCATAAAAACTTGAAAACATTATTTTCCCAGTTGCAATTGCCAAATAATCAATCTCCGGTTGCGGAGTTGTTTCAGGTTACAACAGATGACAATGTCATCATGGATGGATGGATCTTAAAACCAAAGAATTTTGACAGTTCGAAAAAGTATCCTGTATTGTTTT
The DNA here is from genome assembly GCA_966674115.1 of uncultured Chitinophagaceae bacterium. GTDB lineage: Bacteria > Bacteroidota > Bacteroidia > Chitinophagales > Chitinophagaceae > Flavisolibacter. The sequence goes on along the minus strand of CBKWHA010000071.1, from coordinate 22,739 downwards.
ATGTATACGCTGAACCTGCTGGTGCAACGGTGAAGGATGTTGCCGGCAGTGCCGGAACGCACTTATATCAAGGAAATATGGCAGCAGATGGGTACATACAAATCAGTCTTGACGGGAGGGGTACGCCTGCTCCTAAAGGTGCTGCCTGGCGTAAAGCTGTTTACCGGAATGTTGGCATTATTAATATCAGAGATCAGGCAATGGCAGCTAAAAAGATTATGCAATGGCGTTTTGTGGACACCAGCCGTATTGCAGTATGGGGTTGGAGTGGAGGTGGCTCAACCACATTGAACCTGTTGTTTCAGTATCCTGAGATCTATAAAACCGGTATCGCTATTGCTCCGGTTGCCAATCAATTGCTTTATGACAATATATACCAAGAGCGTTATATGGGTCTTCCACAAGAAAACAAGAACGATTATTTACAAGGATCTCCGGTGACACATGCCAAAAACCTAAAAGGAAATTTACTGGTAGTTCATGGTACTGGAGATGATAATGTTCATTACCAGGGAACAGAACTACTGATCAACGAACTGGTTAAGCATGGCAAACTTTTTCAGACGATGAGTTATCCTAACAGGACACATAGTATTAGTGAAGGCCAGGGAACAACTATGCATTTAATGGCCTTGTTTACTTCTTATCTAAAGGAGCATTGTCCTGGAGGAGGGAGATAGGGCCTCATGACGTATGGCTTCTATTGATTCAGCCGATTGATTCAGACCTTTGCCTAACAATTGACTCCCTCGATCTGTAATCAAATAGTCGTCTTCAATCCTTATGCCTCCAAGGTTTCTAAAAGCCTGAATCTTTTGATAATCTATAAATTGTGCATGCTTTTTTTCTGCTGTCCAGAGATCAATCAGTTCAGGTATGAAGTATATGCCTGGTTCTATAGTTAAGACAAAGCCGGCTTCAAGTGCCCGACCTAGCCGCAGTGATCTCAATCCAAATTCCGTACTCTTTTTTATTTCTTCTGTGTAACCTACATATTCTTCACCCAGGTTCTCCATATCATGAACATCAAGGCCCATCATGTGTCCTAATCCACACTGGAAAAATAAAGTATGTGCGCCAGCTTCTACTGCTTCTTTTGCATTTCCCTTCATCAATCCAATTTGTTGCAGTCCTTCTGCTAATTTTTCACAAGTCAGTAAATGGATTTCCTTGAAAAGTGTACCTGGGGCCAATGCCTCAACGGCAGCCTGGTGTGCAGATAACACTATGTTGTAGATATCTTTTTGAATAGAAGAAAATGTTTCATTTACAGGGAAAGTCCTGGTAAGATCGCCAGCATAATGTATGCTGGTTTCTGCGCCGCAATCACATAACACCATACCGCCATTTTGTAATATATTACTACCATAGTGGTTGTGTAATATTTCACCATTGACCGTCAAAATGGTAGGAAAAGAAATGTTGCCACCCGCACTGATGGCGATACCATGGATCTTTCCGGCAATTTCGGCCTCCGTCATACCTTCTTTTGCATAGTGCATGGCTGCAGCTTGCATTTGAGCTGTTATATTGACCGCTTTTTCAATTTCAGTAATTTCTTCTGGTGACTTGGTGGAGCGTAATGCAACGATGGCCTTAATGAGGGGCACTGATGTCTCTGACTTAAGTGAAGCAAGCGGCAGATTTAGCAGATGGCTAAGCTGCAGTATATGTTCCGGACGGTAAGGTGGGATAAAATGTATTTTTCGATTTGGCGCCAGTTTTTTGACTGTAGTTTCAAGTGCCTGAAAGGGCCGTACTTCATCAATACCACATAAGGATGCGAGTTCCTGAATGGTTTTCTGTCTTCCATGCCAAATGATTTCGTCAACACTCAGGTCATTCCCAAACAGGAATTCTTTGTCATTATCAATATCAATAAGCAGGGCTAAATCAGGTTTGTCCAGCCCTGTGAAATATAAAAAAGAACTATCTTGACGAAACGGGTACCAGTTATCTTTATAATTCATACTGTTTTCCTGATTTCCCAGCAAAAGGATGATACCACTTCCTACTTTTTGCCGGACTTGCGCTCTTCTGGTAACATAAATCTCTTTGTTAAACATTGAAAACGTCTTGAGTTGTTTAAAGTTAAATTAAAGGTGTATTATAAATAACAGAATAGAGCTTTGGCTAAAATCTGCAAATAATCAGGTAAAATCTGTTGATATAAGCAAGATGCATAAGTATATTTTTGAATTCATTTCAAGGACACGTTCATATTTACAATCAATTTGGTGCAGGATTATTGATAAACAATGGGGTTTATAAAATAATGAAAGCATTTGTTAGAATTGAGTGTAATAAGTGTTGGCAAGCAATCGTACACGCCTGCTGTATCAACAGCAGGCTTTTTATTTAGCCATTTCAGACTCGGTCATTCTGTCATTAAAAATCACTGGTAGAGATTTTGCCCAGAATTTTCAAACGTTCTTATGGAAAGCAATCATTTAAACACCAGCGATCAATGGTTACTCGATGATTATTCAAAGACTATAGTAGGAGTAGCAGAAAGCTCAGCAGGGAGTGTTGCACATATTGAAGTACAGAAAGCAGTTTTCAATAACCGGGCTGGCAAAACCCAAATGCGACCTGGTTCTGGCTCAGGTTTTTTAATTTCTTCAGACGGTTTTATGATCACCAACAATCATGTAGTAGATAAAGCTGAAGACATATGGGTGACCTTTTCAGACGGCCGAAAAGTTACTGCCAGTGTTACTGGAGCCGATCCTTCCACTGATCTAGCGGTTTTAAAAATTTATGCTGAAGGATTGAAAGCCTTACAGTTTTCAGACTCCAAACAATTAAAAGTGGGGCAGATTGCTATTGCACTTGGCAATCCAATGGGTTTGCAGCATACCGTTACCACAGGAGTAGTTAGTGCTTTAGGCCGAACATTGCGTGCCAACAATGGCCGTTTAATTGATGATATTATTCAGACCGACGCAGCCTTAAATCCTGGCAATAGTGGCGGACCTTTGCTGGATTCTGCAGGTAGGGTGATTGGCGTCAACACGGCTGTTATTGCTGGTGCCCAGGGATTGTGTTTTGCAGTTTCGTCCAACCTTGCTGCTACCGTTACCGGTCAATTGATATTACAAGGGAAAGTGAAGCGGGCTCAGTTAGGTATAGCCGGGCAATTGGTGAATTTGTCAGCAAGAATGATTGGTGCCAATCGACTAACCACTAAAACAGGAGTATATGTATTTGAAATTGTTCCAGACTGTTCGGCCGATAACCATGAATTGCGCGTAGGTGATATTATTGTAGCTTTTGATGACATGCCTGTATCGAGTGTTGATGATCTACACCGTTTGCTGAACGAAATGGCTATCGGCCGTAAAATACAGTTAAGTGTACTGCGTGATGGGAGAAAGCAGGAAATAACTGTTGTTCCTGGAGAAATCTTTTAAACAATGCCTTAACAATTAATGCATGAGTTTTGCACTTCAGATTATTCAGTTTTGTGTGCAAATTAAGCCCGTTTTTATCCGGAAGCAATAGTGAGAAGATTAACCTTTGAAAAACCCACGAATGATCTGTACAGATGAAAACTAATATTTGAAACGCAATTCAAAATAAACCTGCCCGTAATAATCCCCTTCAACGAAGGGGATTATTTTGTTAATATTATAAGTATTTACACTTATTTATGAACAATAATTGAAAGATGATAAGTATTTTTGCACCAGTTTTCATAGGGTACGGATTAATACGGGCCAAGAGTTTCTACTCTAAGGCCCTAATTTTTTTGAATCAATAGTGCAAAAAAAATTTATATTTTTTGTTTATTATTAATAAAATTAATTTAATTTCACTTCTGGTTTTTCATAGGATATTGGATTTTAATCGGGGCTAGATTTTCATCTTGGCCCTTTTTTATTGCCCTTTGGTAACTAAAGTTTTCCTGTAGGGAGTGGGCTTAGGAGGGGCTAAGGGTTACTACTAAGTATATGATTTTCAGTGTTTTTACAGATGGTAATTATCCCTTATGCGGTGGGTTTTACCTCCAGTTTTCCCCCCTTCACCGAAAGACAATACCTTCCCCTCAATTTCCGTAGTAGTTTTGTGGTAACAAAGAACAAAACAACCAAACAAAACTAAAATCCAAATAATCCTAGAAAACCAATACTAATTGCAGCTTTATCCTTTGAAAACCGTTTTTTTAGTCCGTACGTCTTGAAGACTTGAATCCAATCCCTGAAAAACCAAAGGCGTCCAATGTCCAAATGAAAATGAACACAGCCTAAACCCAAACGCCTTATAAAATCCCCTCCCAAAGGAGGGGATCTTTATTTTATATAACCCCCTGTTAGGCATTAAAACATTTTTTAGCACAAAATAAAATGCACTTCGATTCCATCACTACATGGGTATAATAATTTGTTAACAAGAAATGAAAAGAGTCTATAGATTTTAATGTAAATTCAAAGTGCGACGAAAAGTAGAGAAAATAAAAATATTTCAGATTGTCTCATCCATCAAACGAACTGAAACGAACGCTTACACCCATCATGCTGTGGGGACTGGGTGTTGGCTATGTTATTTCAGGCATGTATTTCGGTTGGAATCTGGGTTTAGAAAAAGGAGGGACTCTAGGATTGGCAATTGCTACTTTTTTTATAATTGTGATGTATGTCACTTTTACCTTCAGTTATACAGAACTAGCATGTGCCATACCGAAGGCTGGCGGCGCTTTTGATTATTCAAACCGCGCTTTGGGAAAAGAACTTGGATTTGTAGCCGGTATGGCCCAAAACATTGAGTTTATTTTTGCTCCACCTGCCATTGCGTTTGCTATTGGTGCTTATTTTAATTTATTTTTTCCTCAGATACCAATCCTTGCAATTGCTATTTTCAGTTATATAGTATTTACTACCCTGAACGTATATGGTGTAAAAGCTGCCGCTACATTTGAACTGGTGATCACCATTTTGGCTGTTGGGGAATTGTTATTGTTTGCAGGCGTTAGCCTACCTCATTTTGAGCTGAAAAATTTACAACATAATGCCTTTCCTAATGGTTGGCAGGGTGTATTTGCCTCCATACCTTTTGCCATCTGGTTTTTTCTTGCCATTGAAGGCGTAGCCAATGTGGCAGAAGAAGCCATTCATCCTCAACGAACTATTTTATGGGGTTTTGGTTCTGCTATTCTAACACTGGTCATATTATGTATCCTTGTTTTTGTAAGTTCTATAGGCGTGGCAGGTTGGGAGCAGATCGTATATAGGAAGGATGGGAGTATGTCTGATTCTCCATTGCCTATGGCATTGGAGCTAATTGCAGGCAGTAATCACATACTTTATCACTTGCTGATCACAGTAGGTTTATTTGGATTAGTGGCTTCTTTTCATGGCATCATACTGGCAGCAGGGCGCTCAAGCTATGAATTTGGCAGAGTAAAATTTGCACCTGCATTTTTAGGGAAAATTCATAGAAAGTTTCGAACTCCCTCCAATGCCCTCCTTGTAAATATGTTCATTGGAGTTGTGGCATTGCTTACTGGTAAAACTTCTGAGATCATTACCATATCAGTATTTGGTGCTTTAACTCTGTATATAGTTTCCATGATAGCTTTTCTCCGGCTAAGGAAAAAAGAGCCACAGTTACACAGGCCATTTAAAGTTCCTCTTTATCCATTTTTTCCGTTAACAGCATTGCTCATTGCTTTGGTATCTTTTATTGCAATGACTATTTATAACTTAAAACTGGCTCTGATCTTTTTTCTGATCATGGGTGTTGGTTATCTATCATTTAAGCTGTTTTATAATAAAACCCTTCAACATACCTCTGATCTGAACAACCGTTCTATAGAAGACACTACTATTCAAAGCGAATATTCCTGACAACTATGACAACCAACGAAATCATACAATACGTAAAAGAGCACCCTTCCGGAAAAGTAAAGATTGCCTTTACTGACATTGATGGCATTTTAAGAGGAAAATACATTTCCACTGAAAAGTTTATTTCTGTTTTGGAGGGTGGAACTGGTTTTTGCGATGTCATCTTTGGCTGGGATGTCAATGATGCAGCTTATGATAACACGCAATTTACCGGGTGGCATACTGGTTATCCTGATGCACCGGCAAGAATAGATATAAAGACATTCAGAAGGATTCCCTGGGAGCATGATGTACCCTTTTTCCTGGGTGAGTTGATCGATAAGAATGGCGAACCTTCCTATGTATGCCCACGGCAATTGGTGAAGAAAATATTAATTGAAGCACAGGGAATGGGTTTTACTCCCTTCTTCTCCCAGGAATTTGAATGGTACAATTTTGAAGAAACACCACAAAGCGCTATCGAAAAGCAATATAAAAACCTGAAGCCGCTAACTCCGGGTATGTTTGGCTATTCCATTTTGCGCAGCTCATTGAAAAATGCCTTTTTTTCCGATCTTTTTGATATGCTTCGAAAGTTCAATGTGCCTTTAGAAGGTTTGCATACCGAAACGGGTCCGGGTACTTATGAGGCGGCAGTTGTTTTTAGTGAACTTGTAGAAGCGGCAGACAGGGCCACTTTGTTTAAATCTGCAGTAAAAGAAATCGCATACAGGCACGGAATTATGGCAACATTCATGGCCAAGATCCATGAGCAACTCCCCGGATGCGGCGGACATGTACATCAGAGCCTATGGGATATAGAGACTAATCAAAATCTTTTTCATGATGATAAAGATCTGATGAAGATAAGTCCATTGTTGCGTAGCTACATTGCCGGCCAGTTATATTGCTTACCGCATATTTTACCCATGTTTGCACCAACTATTAACAGTTATAAGAGGTTAGTGGAAGGAGCCTGGGCGCCGACTACGCTTACCTGGGGCATAGACAACAGAACAGTAGCTCTGCGTGTTTTAGCCGGAAATAAAAAGTCCTGCCGCCTGGAAACAAGAGTGATTGGGGCAGATGTGAATCCTTATCTCGCTATGGCTGCTTGTCTAGCCAGTGGTTTATATGGCATTAAAAACAAAATGGAGTTGAAGCAGCCTGTTACGGTTGGCAATGGCTATCAGGATTATAGCAACGGGACGCTGCCACGTACACTTGACGAGGCAACACAGTTAATGAAACATTCGGAAGTAGCCAAAGAAATACTAGGAGAAAAGTTTACAGAGCATTTTACACAGACCCGCGAATGGGAGTGGAAACAACATTTAAAAGCAGTGACAGACTGGGAGTATAAAAGATATTTTGAAATCATATAAAAAAGCTTCATGACATTTGAGACCATTTACCAGTATAATTTTCCAACTATTATTCGTTTTGGATCAGGAGCCAGTAAAGAGTTAGGGGATTATTTGCTTAAAAACAATTTGTCAAAACCTTTGGTGGTAACAGATAATACTGTAGCACAGCTTGGTTTTTTTAAAGGTATCATCAGTGACCTGAAAAAGAAAAACATTTCAGTAGAAGTGTTTTCAGAAATCCATAAAAATCCTGTAAAGTCAGATGTGTACAAGGGAACAGATGTGTATGATGCCACCGAGCGAGATGCGATCATTGGTATTGGCGGTGGCGCTGCTCTGGATGTGGCAAGAGCAATTGTGCTTAGGATCCATCACCGGGAAGATCTGTTTATTTATGATGATTTAATTGGTGGTGATGTATATGTAACGAATGATGTGCCTCATTTTATCACCATTCCGACAACGGCTGGGACAGGTAGCGAAGTGGGTAGAAGTGCCATAATTGCCGATGATAAAACAAAGCAAAAAAGAATTCTTTTTTCGCCCAAGCTGATCGCAAAGATTGTTTTTGCTGATCCATTACTTACCATGGAACTTCCGCCTTCTATTACTGCGGCTACAGGTATGGATGCTCTGACACATAATATGGAGGCTTATCTAGCCAAGATGCCTCATCCTATGTGTGAAGGTATTGCTCTTCAGGGGATTTCTTTAATAGGACAGGCACTGGAAAAAGCTGTAAACAATCCAGATCTTGAAGCCCGCAGTAACATGTTGATTGCTTCCATAATGGGAGCTGTAGCTTTTCAGAAAGGGCTGGGTGTGGTGCATTCCCTGGCACATCCACTTTCGTCCTTGCTGGATACACATCATGGCCTCGCCAATGCAGTAAATATTCCCTATGGAATGCAATTCAATATTGCCGGTTTTGAGAATAAATTCAGAAACATAGCGAGGATACTGGAACTCAATGATGAAAGTGGCGAAGCAGTTGTAAATTATTTGTTTGAGCTGAATGCTAAAATTAGAATTCCCCATAAATTGAGTGAAATAGGTGTGCAAAGGGAACATATAGAAACCTTGGCTGATCTGGCAATTGCAGATTTTGCACACCCTAATAATCCAAAGCCAGTCTCAAGAGAAGATTTTCGGCAACTCTATTTGAAAGCTCTATAAAAAAAGTAGAAATGAAAATTGCTTTATTACAGGCTGATACGGATGAAAAACACGACTATTATGCACGCTGGATAAAGGCTAGTGATGATCTGGAAGTAGTTACGCTATCGACACGGGAAAACAATCTGAACGAGATGGCCGATTGTGATGGGGTTGTGTTTAGTGGAGGTATAGATATTCATCCAAAGATCTATAACTATTCCTGTACAGATTATCCAAACGCACCCAAAGAATTTAATGTGCAAAGGGATGAATTCGAAATGGCTGCGTTCAGGATGGCGCAGGAGATGCATTTGCCGGTACTTGGGATCTGCAGGGGCATGCAATTGATCAATTGTATTTTGGACGGTACACTAAAGCAGGACTTGGGTGAGGTCCTAAACAGTAAGCATGAGGCAGAAACGCCAGGTGATAAGACACATGAAGTAAAGTTGGAACGGAATACGCTGCTTTATGATTTGGTACAAAGCGATCAATCTGAAGTAAACAGCGCCCATCATCAGGCCGTTGATAAGCTGGGCAAAGGTTTGCGGGTGAACAGCATTGCTGCTGATGGCACTATTGAAGGATTCGAATGGGAGGAACCCTCCGGCAAGCCATTCCTTTTGGGCGTTCAATGGCATCCAGAACGGATGCATCAATTTCAATTGGAAGAATCCCCATTATGCAAAGGCGTTCGCGACTTGTTTATTGAATCAGTTAAAAAATCAATAGGTAGAAAATGAAAATCATTAATCCAGCTACAGAAGGATTGATCGCTGAAATTCAGGAAGACAATAATGAATCAGTAGATAAAAAGTTCAGGCTGCTTCAGGATGCACAACCTTCATGGCAGGGAGTTTCTCTGGCAGAAAGAATAGAAACGCTGAAACGCTTTATGATGCTCCTGGAACAAAATAAAGAGCGGCTGGCAACTATTTTAACTTCAGAAGTAGGGAAGCCTTTACAACAATCGCGCAATGAGATCACCGGGGCTGTAAAGAGGATAAAATGGTTGACTAATAATGCCATGAAATACCTGTCTGACGAAGTTATGCATACAGAAGAAGGATTGGAAGAAAGGATATCTTATGAACCCCTTGGCGTCGTCTGCAATATTTCGGCCTGGAATTATCCATATCTAGTGGGTGTAAATGTATTTGTTCCGGCCTTGCTGGCAGGGAATGCAGTTCTATATAAGCCGTCTGAATATGCAACATTGACGGGTATAGAAATTGAAAAGCTATTGAAGGATGCAGGCGTGCCTCAGAATATTTTTTATACTGCCTTGGGTGCAAAAGAAGTGGGTGAGCTTTTATTAGATCTTCCTATTGATGGTTATTTTTTTACTGGTTCTTATAAAACCGGTAAATATGTATATGAAAGGGTCGCTCAGAAGATGGTTCCCTGCCAGTGTGAATTAGGTGGTAAGGATCCTTTGTATGTAGCAGATGATGTTACCGATATTAAAGCTGTCGCTGCCGGCACTGCTGATGGCGCTTTCTATAATAACGGTCAAAGTTGTTGTGCTGTTGAAAGAATCTATGTACATGAAAAAGTGTATGATCAGTACCTGGATGAATTTGTGAAAGAGGTGAAATCGTGGAAGATTGGCTTACCGACTGATGAAGGGGTATATATTGGTCCGCTGAGCCGGAAACAACAAATTGATGTTCTGGATGAACAAGTTGCAGAAGCTTTGCAAAAAGGGGCCAGTCTGGTGACAGGGGGCAAGCGTGTAGGACAAAAAGGCTATTATTTTGAACCTACTATACTAACCAATGTACATCATGGCATGAAGGTAATGAATGAAGAATCCTTTGGGCCAATTATCGGTATCATGAAAGTGCAAAGTGATGAGGAAGCCATAAAGCTGATGAAGGATACGGAATATGGTTTAACTGCATCGGTTTATAGTAGTGACAAAGCAAGGGCAGAAAAAATTCTGAAGCATATCAATGCTGGTTCCGGTTATTGGAATTGCTGTGACAGGGTAAGTGCTGCTTTACCCTGGAGCGGCAGAAAACATTCAGGCTTTGGGACAACACTTTCTCATGCTGGTCTTCGGGCTTTTGTAAAGCCAAAGGCTTATCATTTAAGAAAATAGAATTCATTACTCATCAAGTTTACCTACTACCTTTCCAATTGTATCCCCGCTTTGAAACAGGCGAATTGCATGGTGCATTTCTATAAAATTAAAGACATGTCCAATATGTTGTGGCTTTAGTTGTAATTTCTGAAGTCCTTTAATCATTTCATGCATCAAATTTGTTTGTTCGTATAGGTAAATGAGGTTAAATCCCATCAACGATTTATTTTGCGAGGGTAAACGCAAGGGATCTATTTTGGGGCGTTTCAAATACTTCCAGATCAACTTGGGATAATTAGGTGCAGAACCATGTGAGGCGAAACTGGCACTGCCGTACACCACCATTCTGCCCATAGGTGCCATTGCTTTCCAGCTTTGTTGCAGAATTTTTCCGCCAATACATTCCATTACCAGGCGTAACGGACGGCCATAAAGAGCATTGAGCAGTTTTGCATAAAAATCATTATCCCGTACAATTACAGCATCATAGGATTCTTCTTTATGTAGGAAATCAACTTTTCTTGCCCCGCCTACTGTACCAATGGTATATGCATCAAACTTCTTGCAAATGCGGTTGGCCATAATACCCACACCACCTGCAGCACTATGGATGAGCACTGTCATTCCTGTCTGCAGATTACCCAAAGCAACGAGACCATAATAAGCGGTGAGCCCTTGCACGAGAAACCCGGCACCTTCTTCAAAGCTCCAACCTTCGGGAAGTGGAATTATATAGCGATGATGGATATTGAGGTGTGAAACATAACCGCCAAACTTTGTAACACCCATTATTTTATCACCTACTTTCCAATTGTCAACTTCATCACCTATGGCTATTATTTCGCCGGAAAATTCCAGTCCGGGAATGAATGTCCCTGCAGGAGTTGCCTTGTATAATCCTTGCATGGCAAAGATGTCGGCAAAATTTAATCCTATGGCCTTTACTTGAACGCACACTTCATCGGATTTGGGCCGCTCCAGGAGCTCTGTTTGCAGTTTTAAATTTTTAATGGAGCCAGCTTTAGGCATTCGGTAGACTTGTCGTTCCAACAAAGGATTCGCCATCAGTTTTTTCACAATCTACTTCATAAATCTAAATGATTCATAAGAAATAAGGCTCATTGGCAATGCAACAAATATGTAATTAGTTACGCCCTTAATCAAACGAAAACTCTTTATAGTGATATATTAATTCCATTCTGTCAAAAACTGTAACTTTCCGGAATTGCTATAATCTAATAACTTAAAAGAATAAAGTAGAAAATAATGGAACCAATTGTAAACCCAAATAACAACCGCCAGACATTACGCTTTCTTGTATTCTCTGCATCACTTAGAGCTGAATCACTCAACACACAACTAGCAAAATTGGCAGTAACCATACTTCAAAAACATGGAGTAACGGTTGACTTCGCTAATATGCTTGAGTTTGACTGTCCCTCCTATAATGGAGATGTTGAACAAAACAACGGATTAGCTTCGGGCGCTTCTGAATTCCGTAAGCGGCTTGAGGCAAATGATGCTTTTATTATTTCATCTCCTGAATATAACGGCTCAATGCCTGGTCTTTTAAAAAATGCAATAGACTGGGTTTCGCGCTTTCGACCACAACCATTTAATGAGAAACATAGCCTATTGATGTCAGCATCACCATCGATGGCAGGAGGCAACAAGGCGCTCTGGGCGCTTCGTGTTCCATTGGAACATCTGGGCTCTAGAGTGTTTCCTGATATGTTTTCTTTGGCAACTGCACATCAGGCTTTTAATTCAGATGGAGCCCTTATCAACCCATCCTTAGCAAAAAGGTTTGAAGATAATTTGGTTGCATTCATGAACCTGGTTGAAGCTGCAAAACATTATCCTTGCATCAAAAAGGCATGGGTTGAATTTCTTGGAGAACGGCCAGATCCGGTCATTGACAGGGTAGAAGCCTAAAGTATAAGCTAGTTAAAAACAAGCTCAACAATTCTGATATTGTTGAGCTTGTTTATTTAATAGGAAACTGAAAAGGTACAATCTTGTAGCCAGCAGATTTATTTTAATATATTATTAATTAAAATAAATAATAACCCTTATTGTATTAGAAAAAACTGCGTTATATCTTTACGTTAATACAAAACCATTCATGAAAACCTTACACCAAGATTACCCTGCAAAGCCACGTACCCCATATATTTTAGTAGTTGAGGATGATCTAGATGATCAAATATTGCTCAAAATAGCTTTTGATAAAGTAACTGAAAATATTTCCCTTCATTTTGTCTGCAGTGCAAATGAAGCTTTAGATTTTTTACAGCGAACTCCTTATTACGAACTGCCTCTTTTGATTGTATCTGAGTATAATCTTCCTGGCCGTAATGGGTTAAGATTGATACAGCAATTGAATACTATTGAGCGCTACCAAAAAATTGAAAAAGTGATTCTTTGTGATTCCTGCTATAATCCTATTGCTAATAAACGTTTTTTTAAGCCACATACTTTTGAAGGTATGCTGCAGTTGGTAGAAGAATTGCTGCAATTATGTTTTAATAAGAGTAATTTAGAAATAAAAGAACTCCTAAATCATCCAGATTGAAAACATGATAGTTAGCAAATCAAGATACCAGGAGATAAGCTAAATTTATAGCCATGGAAATGTAAGTTATACAAACAAAAAGGTGTAACTTCTATTAAAATAAATGCACTATCTGCATTTGTGGTAATTGGTTTGCTTTGATAAAGTTTGTATTAAATAATAATGAAATTGAGACGGATCTTCCACCAGCTTTAACCCTTCTGGATTTTATCCGTTATCAGAAGAATTTATTGGGTACAAAAATAGGTTGCCGTGAAGGAGATTGCGGAGCCTGTACTGTATTGATCGGTGAATACAAGAACCATAAACTGGATTACCAATCTTGTACATCTTGTCTCGCCCCATTGGGTAATGTTCACATGAAGCATGTGATTACGGTGGAGGGTACCAATATGGATGATCTGAATCCTATTCAGCAAGCTATTGTGGATGAATCTGCCACGCAATGTGGGTTTTGTACGCCAGGATTTGTAATGTCTCTAACCGGGTTTTGTCTCAGCAGAAAAGAGCCCACTTACGAAAATGCTATTGCAGCCATAGATGGAAATATTTGCCGGTGCACCGGGTATAAATCTATTGATCGGGCAGCAGCGAAAGTAGCCAGTTTATTAACAGGAAGAAAGGAGGAAGATCCTATTAAGTTTGCTGTTAGGAATCACATGCTTCCTGATTATCTTGCATCAATAGAGGAAAGAATACAAGTTCTAATGTCGAAGACAAATGGATATGCTTATAATGGACATGATATTGCGCAATATATTGGAGGTGGTACTGATCTATACGTGCAAAAGCATGATGAAATACAAAAGTCGACTAACCGTTATCTTTTAAATAATACTGATTTAAAAGGAATTTATAAAGAGGGCAACAAATGCGTAATTGGGGCATCAGTTACGGCTACTGAAATGGGGGATTCAGCCATCACCAAAGAAATTTTCCCTGACTTTACTTATTACCTGGAACTGATTTCGTCTACACCTATCCGCAACATAGCCACTATTGCAGGTAATATTGTAAATGCTTCTCCTATTGGTGATTTCACCATTATGTTGCTGGCATTAAATGCCATTTTAGTTTTAAGAGATGGAAACCGTTCCAGGGAATTGCCGCTAAGAAAATTTTATAAAGGATATAAAATTTTGGATAAACAACTAAAGGAATATTTAGAGAAAATATGGTTTGTTATTCCAGATCAAAATACACAATTCAATTTTGAAAAAGTAAGCAAGCGAACACACCTGGATATTGCAAGTGTAAATTCTGCGATAAATATTAAAGTAGAAGATGGTGTGATAACTGAAGCCGCTATATCTGCAGGAGGTGTTGGCCCCATTCCAATCTATCTGGAAAAAACATCATCCTTTTTATTAGAAAAAACAGTTGATGAAGAATTGATCTTTACAATCACAGAACTGGCACAGACAGAAATATCACCTATTAGTGATGTGAGAGGGTCTGAATCATATAAAAGGTTATTGCTGAATCAATTGATCAGAGCGCATTTTATAAAATTGTTCCCCCATCTGAGTTGGGAATTATTAAAAAGCAAGGTTTTATAAAATTAGAACTATGGGCTATGAATAAGTGTGCAAGAGGTTGATCGTTTTTACTTTTTAAATGTGATGGGCAAATGAAGCATATTGATTCCAGAACACATACCAGAGGAGAATCTGTTTATCTTGATGACATTCCCTTGCTAACAGGAACGTTATACGGAGCTGCTTTTGGTTCGCCATTAGCACACGGCTACATCAGAAACCTGGATATTACAGAAGCTACACAAATGCCCGGTGTGGTTAGGGTCTTTACCTATAAGGATATTACCGGTGAAAACCAAATTGGAGGTATTGTTCAAGAAGAACCATTGTTGGCAGAACATGAGGTCGAATTCTGCGGTATGCCTATGGCATTTGTAGTAGCTGAAACAAATGAAGCTGCCAGAGCTGCCGTTAAAAGGATAAAAGTAGATATTGAACCTTTGGAAGTTGTCACTGACCCCAGAGAAGCACAGGCAAAGGGGCAGTTGATTATTCCACCCCGGACTTTTCAATTAGGCGATACCAATCATGTCTGGCAGCATTGTCAATATATAGTGGAAGGTGAGGCCAACACCAATGGCCAGGAACATTTATACATTGAAACGCAAGGCACTTATGCTCTTCCACAGGAAAACAACGCTATTAGGATATATTCTTCCACTCAGGGGCCTACAGCCGTTCAACGGGCGGTTTGCCGGATATTGGGGATTCCCATGCATCTGGTAGAAGTAGATGTGACCAGGCTGGGAGGCGGGTTTGGAGGGAAAGAAGACCAGGCAAATACGTGGGCTGCTTTGTGTGCTTTGGCTGCACACCACCTCAAGAAACCTGTAAAATACGCCTTACATAGAATCGACGACATGGCTATGACCGGGAAACGGCATCCTTATTCTTCTGATTTCAAAATTGGTTTAGACAAAGATTTACAAATCATTGCCTATGAAGTAACATTTTACCAGAATGCAGGTGCTGCTGCAGACCTTTCTCCTGCAGTATTGGAAAGAACTTTATTTCATTGTACCAATAGCTATTACATTCCTAATGTGAAAGCTGTAGCCTATAGCTGCCGTACACATTTACCACCTAATACTGCGTTTCGTGGGTTTGGCGGTCCACAGGGTATGTTTGTTATAGAATCAGCCATTGCCAAAGCAGCAGAAACCATTGGAGTGGATGCTTCAGTAATTCAAAAGAAGAACTTAGTCAAAACAAATGATGAATTTCCTTATGGTCAAAAAGCACAAAGCGAAGCACATGCCTGTTGGGATAAGGCGGAGGCATTATATGATATTGACCGGTTAAGAAACGAAATAGCCGAATTTAATGCCTCAAATAAAATCTTGAAAAAAGGAATTTCATTCATGCCTGTTTGCTTTGGTATATCTTTTACTAATACATCCATGAATCAGGGACGGGCACTGGTGCATGTGTATACAGATGGTAGTGTAGGTGTAAGCACTGGTGCTGTAGAAATGGGGCAGGGTGCTCATACAAAAATATTGCAAGTAGCAGCACAAGTACTTTCTGTTCGTCCTGAAATGGTACGCATACAGACTACCAATACCCACCGCATTGCTAATACCTCTCCATCTGCTGCCAGTGCTACTGCTGATTTAAACGGCAAGGCAGTACAGATGGCTTGCATGGCGATTTTGGAGCGGTTAAGAAAAGTAGCCGCAGAAGAGCTTAAGGTAGACGTGAACCTTGTTAACATAAAAGATGAAGCCGTTTTTATAAAAGGAGAAAAAACAGAATTGGATTGGAAAGGCCTGGTGATGACAGCTTTTTTGAAACGGGTAAGTCTAAGTGAACATGCTCATTACGCAACACCAGGAATTCACTTTGACAAGCAAAACAGTAAAGGACATCCTTTTGCTTACCACGTGTATGGTACTTCAATAACTATAGTTACCATTGATTGTGTCAGAGGAATATATACTGTTGATGCAGTAAAGATCGTCCATGATTTTGGTGCCAGTATGAACCCTTCGATTGACAGGGGCCAAATTGAAGGTGGACTTGTGCAGGGCATTGGATGGATGACCATGGAAGAAATAGTATTTGATCAAGTGGGCAGGCTCCGCTCTAATGCATTGTCTACCTATAAAGTGCCTGATATTTATTCAGTTCCTAAAGAAATAGCTATAGATTACTTACAAACCCAAAACGATAATCTTGCTGTGTTTCGTTCAAAAGCTGTAGGTGAGCCACCTTTGATGTATGGTATTGGTACCTATTTTGCATTGCGCAATGCCATAAAGGCATACAATCCTTATTCGAATATTCTTTTTGATGCACCTATGACGCCGGAAAAAGTATTGTTGGCTTTATACGATCGTCATATCTCGAATGTAAAAGAAAATCATGAACAAAACCTTGATCATATGGCAGCTCGTTCTTAAAAGTTTAGAACAAAATCTCCCTGTTATGCTCCTTTATGTCCTGGATAGTAAAGGCAGCAGTCCGGGGCGGCAAGGCTTTTTCATGGCTATTAATGCTCGTGGTGAAATGGAGGGCTCAATAGGTGGTGGAATCATGGAACAAAAATTCGTGGAGTTGGCAAAAGAAAGGCTGAAGATCAAAGAGGACACCATATCTGTTCGAAAGCAGGTACATGATAAGCAAGCTGCAACTAACCAAAGTGGCATGATCTGCTCAGGCGAGCAAACAGTTTTGCTATATCGTATCAAGCAGGAAGATTTGATTCCTATTCAGCAAATGGTTGCTTGTTTACAACTGAACCAGAATGGGCTGTTAGAGTTGAGGCCTTCTGGAATCCGTTATTTTACTTCTATCAATCCTGATCATGATTATCGTTTTACATTTCAATCGGAAAGTAATTGGCTGTATCAGGAAAGAATTGGATATAAAAACCATCTTTTTATTGTAGGCGCCGGGCATTGTGCACTGGCTTTATCAAAAGTAATGAAGATGCTGGGTTTTTATATCCATTTGTATGATGACAGGCCTGGTTTGAAAACCTTTTTACAAAATCAGTTTGTACATGAGAAAATGGTATTGAATTCTTATGAAGAATTGAATGAATTAATTTCTTCCGGAGACAATCATTATGCAGTGATCATGACTTTTGGTTATAGAACTGATGATATTGCCTTAAGGGCATTAATAAATAAGGAGTTTAAGTATTTTGGTGTTTTGGGCAGTAGCAAAAAAATAGAAAAGATGTTTTCGGATTATAAGAAAGAAGGTATCCATCCTGATCTGTTGAACAATATTTATGCTCCCATTGGCTTACCAATTCATAGTCAGACTCCTGAAGAAATTGCTGTCAGTATTGCAGCCCAGATTATTGAAGTAAAGAATAGGAAGAAAATTTCTGAAAATTCTTCACAACAGGTGCCAAAAATTTTTAAAAACATCAAGTTCTAACGATGTTGCCCGTAATGTACCCAAAGGGTTCATCGGTAACAATAAAAATTTCGTTTTTGTTTTCCATTCCAAATTGTTCAAGATTAAAAAGAATATGATGCTTATTTGGCATTATTAAACTGATCTCATTCACTACTTCAATATTTTTCAGTATTTGCTCACCAATTGCGTATAAGGTATGCTGTACTGACAAGCTTTTATGAAAAGCAAAGGTTTTTAATAAAGTGTTTCGTACTTTTTCATAAACAGTTTGAAAATCAATTTCGTTATCATTATATGACCATTTGGCTTCACATTGTGTAGCCAGTATCCGGTCAGCCGTTTCTTTCAGGGAAGTATACTGATCTCGGATAAAGTTTTCAAAACCAGAGTCTGTAGTTTTTAAAATAAGCAGGTCTTTGATACCAGCAGAAACACTTGTTGTATTCCCTGACTTTTCTATAATGGTAAAATGCTTTTCCGAATTACCGCCCAAAAAAGCATGAGGATGCTGTAAGCCGTTAAAATCCATCCTGGTCCAAAGGTGTTCCGTTATTTCTACTTTACATTTAATAACCAGAGGATTGTTATGAAGAAAGTAACCGGCCAGGAATAGCCCAAACGCTTCTATAGAAGTCGTAAAATGATCTTTTGCAAGAGCATATACTGTATTTTTCTGCGTATCAGTTGGCAATATTTTGGAATTGTCGCCAAGGGTATGCGCCATTTCGAAATCACCCTCTAGTTGTATGTTCACCGAAATTTGTCTGATTTCATGATAATCATCATGGCGGATAATTTTGGAGAGATTGATTGCATTTTTGCCATAAGCATTGGTACCTAACTTTATATTCATGTATATTTTATTGGTTTGGTAGGTTGTTTTGTTGTGACTAGTACAATTTAATAAAAAACAATCGGAACTTATTACAGATAGTTGTATATTTTACAAAGAACTTCAGGTATGTACGATTTGATCTTAAGAAGCAAATATGTGTATACAGATAACAAGCTGGAAGCAGCACAGGTAGTTATTAACGGTGGGGTAATCGTTGATGTTATTCCTTACAATACTGCAATAGCTGAAAGAACCCTATACTTAGGAGATAAGATCATCATGCCGGGTGTTATTGATCCACACGTACACATTAATGAACCTGGGCGAACTGATTGGGAGGGGTTTGAAACAGCTACCAAAGCTGCTATTGCCGGAGGTATTACTACCATTGTTGATATGCCCCTAAATTCATCTCCAGTAACGACCTCAGTAGCGGCATTTGATAAAAAGCTGAAAGCCCTTGATCGGAAACTGCATACCAATTGTGGGTTTTGGGGTGGGATTATTCCAGGTAACGAGCATGAGATAGAAGGATTGATTGATAGAGGAGTATTAGGATTCAAAGCCTTTTTAACTCATTCGGGGATTGAGGAATTTCCAAATGTAACAGAAGCTGATTTGGTAAAAGTATTACCCATCCTGGCAAAATATAACCTTCCGTTGCTGGTGCATTGTGAACTATCATCTGAAGGCCAACAATGGAAGGAAAATAATAATTCTTCTTACTCCAATTATTTGTCTTCACGTCCCAAAGAATGGGAAGACAGGGCTATTGCAATTATGATTCGATTGTGTGAAGCCTATCATTGCCGTATACATATTGTTCATTTATCATCTTCTGATTCTATAGAGCAAATAAAGAAAGCCAAGGAAAGAGGGTTGCCACTTACTGTTGAAACAGCCCAGCATTATTTGTATTTTAATGCGGAACAAATTGGAGCGGGACAGACACAATTTAAGTGTGCACCACCTATCCGGGAAAAGAACAATAACGATTTATTATGGGATGCGTTGGGGAATGGTATTATTGATTTTGTTGCCACTGATCATTCACCTGCGTCTCCCGATCTGAAACAATTAGATACCGGGGATTTTACAACTGCCTGGGGTGGAATTGCTTCTTTGCAATTGGCCTTACCTGTATTGTGGACCGCGGCTAAGGAAAGGGGCTTTAGTTTGGCACAGGTTGCAAAATGGCTCTGTGAAGGACCGTCTCATTTAATTGGAAAAGAAAAGAATAAAGGGAAGATCGCTAAAGGTTTTGATGCTGATTTGGTAGTGTTCGATGCATCAAACCGATTTACAGTCACAGAAGACATGCTCCATCATAAACATAAGATCACACCTTACTTGTATCATGAGTTATATGGAATTGTCTGTCAAACTTATTTGGGAGGTATAAAGGTTTATGACCAGGGATCTTTTACGCGATTAAATAGAGGACATATCATAACCCGTATGTAATGGAAAAATATTTCAAAAGAGCAGAAAGGATACTGGCAAGGATAGACGAACTGGCAATAATAAGTGAAAACGCCAATAGTACCACACGTATTTTTGGTACTGATGCTTTTCTTGCGGGTAGCGCTAAAGTGAAAGCATGGATGACAGAATCAGGCTTGGAAACAAGGATTGATAACATAGGTAATGTACGGGGAAAATTATGGTGCAACAATCCTGCAGCTAAAACCTTTGTAATAGCTTCTCATATAGATACGGTAGTGAACGCTGGAAAATTTGATGGAATATTAGGTGTATTGATTGGTTTGGATTTGTTAGAGCAACTAATTTATTTGAAGAAGGAGTTGCCTTTTCATGTTGAGCTCATAGCTTTTAGTGATGAAGAAGGTGTCAGGTTTCATGCTGCATATTTAGGTAGCAAGGTGGTAGCAGGATCTTTTGATCATGCGTTGCTTCAAAAGAAGGATGCTTCCGGTATTGCATTAAAAGAAGTGATAGAGCAGATGGGAGGGGATCCCAATATGCTGTACCAGGATGCCATTCAACCTCAGGATTGGCTCGGTTATTTTGAAATTCATATTGAACAAGGACCTGTTTTGTATAAGAAAGGCGTTCCTGTGGCAGTAGTAACAGCTATTGCAGGCCAGAATAGGATAGAGGTACGCTTTAAAGGTGTCTCAGGCCATGCCGGTACTGTACCAATTGATATGCGGAAGGATGCCTTATGTTGTGCTGCTGAATTTATTTTAGAAATTGAAAAGTTTGCATTAGCTCATACGGATAAGATTGTGGCTACTGTAGGTAAATTAGATGTGATTCATGCTGCCAGCAACGTGATACCGGGTGAAGTGGTGTGCAGTGTAGATTTGAGAAGTGAAAAAGTGGAAGATCTGGCATTTTCTTATAAATATTTACAAGATAAATGTTCTGAAGTGTGTACCAAGCGTGCTATAGAGTACAAATGGATACTGGTTCAAAAAAGTAAATCAGTGGCCTGTGATAAAGAATTGGTTGATTTATTATCTAAAGCTATTGCGAAAAGCGGATATGAGGTGGGCAGACTTGTAAGTGGAGCAGGACATGATGCGGTGCCCGTTTCAGAGGTTTCGCCTGTATGTATGCTCTTTATCCGGTGTTTCGAAGGAATTAGTCATAATCCATTGGAAGATGTAGCCTTACAAGATATTGTAGCAGGTATTCAGGTGTCAGAAGAATTTATTCAATACCTTATTAACCATAATCAGCAATAAATGGAGATTTCAGCATTAACAAGATCAGTTGTCAAAAGGAGTCATGCAGTGATCTGTCCGGATGGATATATTAACAGCAATGTACCTGGCTGGACAAACTGTATTGTAAATGTGATCATCAGTGAAGAAATGGGCGCCAACTTATGCCAAACACTTGTTACCATGAACAGAAATGGGCAATTGCTTGGTTCGACAAAATTGTCCCAACTATTTTTTTATGTAGTAAAAGGGCAATGCCATGCCAAGGTAAGTGGTGAAGAGAAAACATTAACAACGGGACAATTTGTTTATGTGCCTGTTCAAAAAGAGTATCAATTCAATAACGTAGAAGAAAGTACGCAAATACTTACTTTCCATAAAGTATATGAAAAACTGGAAGGCTTTCCAATTCCACCAGTAATTTTTGGGGATTCGGCCCAGGTGCCTGGTCCGGTATACCTTGGCGATCCAGCTTTGCGCTTGCAGGTATTATTACCGGAGGACCTGGCATTTGATATGGCGGTTAACATTTTTACCTATAATCCAGGGGGACATTTACCCATGGTAGAAACACATATTATGGAACATGGCCTCATGTATCTTCAAGGCCAGGGAATTTACATGTTGGATCAGCAATGGTATCCGGTAAAACAAGGTGATTCTATCTGGATGGCACCTTATTGTCAGCAATGGTTTACTGCAATGGGCAAAGAACCTGCTGTGTATATTTATTATAAAAATGTCAATCGTTTTCCAACCATAATATGAAACAATGAGACTTGAAGATTTAAACAATATGGAACAAGGCCAACTTAAAGAAATGCTCAGTCAATGTTGTGGTTCTAAGGCCTGGGTGAATAAAATGGTGGCGAACTTTCCAGTGAATGATAAAAATACCTTGATACGTATTGCTGATAAAGCCTGGTTTACCTGTAAAGAAGAAGATTGGCTGGAAGCTTTCCGGCATCATCCCAAAATAGGAGATCTTCATTCCTTAAAAGAAAAGTTTGCTACAACCATCCGGTGGGCTGAAGGTGAACAAGCTGGAGTTCAACAGGCTTCCGAAGAGGTACTAAAACAATTGGCTGAAGGAAATCAATTCTACGAGGAAAAGTTTGGATATATATTCATTGTATGTGCCACAGGCAAATCAGCAGAAGAAATGCTCGGCATTCTACAATCCCGTTTACACAACAAGCCAGAGGAAGAAATCAAAATTGCTATGATTGAACAGAATAAGATCACAAAACTGAGGTTAGAAAAACTATTGGCATCATGAGTCTGATCACCACA
>CBKWHA010000070.1:0-23313 GCA_966674115.1 uncultured Chitinophagaceae bacterium | reverse complement strand
ATCAACCCGGCAAAGTTGCCTGTGTGGTATACCATCTTTGCCGGCAAAAAAATAGTGCAAAGGGGATATGGCGATTCGCTGTTGTACCTGGACAAAGTACGTACGTCAAAAAACTATTTTGTATCCCTTCAATATGTTTATGGCGATCAGATTCGCAATGAAGATTACACCATCCCTTATAAGGATAAACTGCTGAACATTGAGGTAAAACAACCTCAATTCATTTATCCCGGACAAACGGCCAATATTACCATTGCTGTTACCAATGCAGATGGGAAACCGATCCCAGATGCAGATATTACGGCTTATGCGTTTACACGGAAGTTTACCGGTGCCACTACACCTTTTATTCCATACTTGGGAAAGTTGTATCCTCTGCGTAAACGTTACAACAACTTTGCAATAGATCTGGATAAAGATTTAATGCAGGAAGGTAAACTAAATTGGGAGCGGTGGAGCAAAGAAATGGGGCTGGATAGTATTGAATACTTCAAATTCCTGCATCCCAAAAATGTATACATCAACCAACAGCCTGCAAAAGATAACATTACACAATTAGCCCCGTTTGTTGTACAAAATGGCGAACTGCAACCGGTGCACCATATCTACATAGATGAGAAGCCGGTTTTCTTTAGCCAGTCACAGCAATTGCAACGGTATAGTTTCAAAATTTCGGAGGGTAAGCATTCTTTAAAGCTGCGAACGCACAAACAAATGGTCATTTTAGATAGTGTTATGATCAGAAAGGGCATGAAAACCTTTATATCAATCAATGCCGATACGTCTAATAAGGCTGTTCGTTTGCAACCGATGCCCGACACACTAACAAGGCATGAAAAGGCATTATGGAGTAAGTACATGCTGTTGGTGGAAAATATCTTTGGAGAGAACATGGCCTTTATCCAACAGGATGAACAGGCATACCTGCTGAATTACATGCCTCATTTCAGGGCTTATACATCAGCTCCTGTTTTGGTAGGGCCGCTCCCTTACCAATATGCACAATTGAAAGTAAAGAACAGGTTCGAACAGCCTTTTAATGCAGAGCCAGGCTACCTATACAACATTTCAAAAGGTCTGATCAAACAAAAACAATTAGGTAATCCTTATCCATTCAATTCTGCTCTTTCTTACAGGCCTGTGCTGCACGATTTTAATGACTTTGTACTAACTGAGAAAGAAGTGGACAGCCTTTGGCAGGATTATTTAGACCACCGGTGTGCCGAGGAAGATCTGTTCCATAATCAAAATATAAACAAGGGCGATAATGGAAAGCTGATGATCCATGTCAACAATGACAGAGTGGGTAAGTTGGTATTTGTTAAAAACATTTTCCTGTTCCGCTACAACGAACCTGACTTTATACGCATATATAAAGGTGCTGCCAGGGATTTAGGATATGTACAACCTGGCAATTACCGTATGTTCCTGCTCCTGAAAGGCGACCAGTACTTTATAGTTGATAGTATCAGCGTGCAAAAAGGTGGACTGAACTATTTTGAAACAGGAATGATCATTCCCAGGGAAAGGGATAGTGTTAGTATAAAAATTGCTGCTATTGTCGGCAACAGGGATAAACAATGGCGGTTCTATAACGTTGAAGATTTGAACAGAATTAAAGAAGCATTCAACGCCCAATACCTCGACGCCTCCTCTTTCTCTAAAACTATTTTTGGACAGGTGAAAGACAGCGAAGGTAAGCCTGTGGCTGGAGCATCAGTTGCCATCAAAGCAACGAACAGAATAACAGTAACAGATGCCTTGGGCAACTTTCGTCTGGAGGTTCCTGAGCGGGCAACACTGGTAGTGAATTATATCGGCCACAGTTCCATAGAAGAAAGAATCAGTGAAAAGCGCTTTTATGACATTGTTTTACTTCCTTCAAAAAAATCCCTGGAAGAAGTTGTGGTGGTGGGTTATGGAACACAGAAAAAAGCTTCAGTAACCAGTGCCATATCTATTGTAGACCAATCTTTGCAAGGCAGAGTCTCTGGGGTGTCGGTACAATCAGGTAACATCAGGATAAGAGGAAGTGCTACAGTCAGTTCCACAGGTACACCCCTGATCATTGTAGATGGTGTTCCCTTTTCCGGTACTATGGCAGACTTGGATCCAACCCAGATCGCAAGCACGAATATCCTAACTGCAGCGGCCGCAACAGCCCTCTACGGTTCCAACGCTGCTAATGGTGTAATTGTGGTTACTACCAGTAAAGCAAAGGAGACTGCCGCCTCATTCCCGATGGACATGATGGCTGCTGCCGGAAACCTGCGCCGCAATTTTAGGGATGACGCCTACTGGCAGCCCAAATTGTGGACAGATAAGGAAGGAAAGACTTCCTTTACCGTTACTTTCCCCGACGATATCACCAACTGGCAAACTCATGTGGCAGCTATAGCTGGCCGTAGGCAAACCGGTTATGCAACAGGTTCTATCAGATCATTCAAAGCCTTAAGTGCCAACCTTGGCCTGCCTCAATTTGCCATAGAAGGCGATTCCATTTACGTGATCGGTAAAACATTGAACTACCTGCCCGAAAGTACCCAGATAAATAGGGTCTTTAGCTATAATGGTATTTTGGTAAAAGAAAGTCGGATCAGCCTGCGCAATTCCTGGATAGATACCTTCCCAGTCCTGGCTTCAAAAGATGATTCTTTAGCCTTTAAATACACCGTTCAAAAAACTGATGGTTACTTCGATGGAGAAGAGCGAAAGCTGCCGGTTTTCAAACAGGGCGTTTTAGAAACCAAAGGTTTTTTTGCAACCCTGGAAAATGATACTTCATTTACCATCACTACAGATAGCAGTTTGGGTACCGTAAAAGTATTTGCTGAATCTTCGCTTTTACCTGTCATGGAAAATGAAATAGAAAGCATCCGTAAGTACGAATACCTGTGCAATGAACAATTGGCTTCAAAACTGAAAGCATTACTCTTGCAGAAAAGGCTGTGCAGCCACCTAGACAAGGCGTTCGAGGGTGAAAAGAACATCAAAGAGATCGTCTCCCGGTTAAATCAGAATAGATCCCGGAATTTATGGGGATGGTGGACTAACAACGATCCCTTGCCATGGATTTCCCTGCACGTAGTTGAAGCGCTCTTGATGGCAGAACAGGCTGGCTACAAAACAAATATGAACAGGCAGGCGATAACGGATTACCTGGTATATTATCTGGAAAGCAACCGTAGTACAGACAAATTGTTCACGCTTCAGTTGCTGCATACTCTGGGTGCTAAAGTTGATTACAAGAATCATCTTGATTCACTTCAAAAAGAGATGAAGGCAGCAGCCTTACAAAATCACTTAAGCCTATACGATCAGTTAAAATGGCTGGAATTAAAACAGAAAACAGGTGCAAGGATCTCTCTGGATTCCCTGATGCCCAAAGCAAGAAAGACCATGTTGGGCAACCTGTATTGGGGCGAAGAAAACCGTCGCTTCTTTGATAACGCTATCCAGAACACCCTGCTGATGTACCGTCTGATGAAAACTGCTAGCGGTTATGAAGCGGAGCTCAGAAAGGTGCGCAACTATTTTCTGGAAAAACGAAAAGACGGCAACTGGCGCAATACTTATGAATCCTCCCTTATTTTGGAAACCATCCTGCCCGATTTGTTGATGCAGGATAAAGCACTGCAACCCACAACATTAACTGTTACCGGTGCCAAAACGGCTACAGTGCAAACTTTCCCGTTTGCCGCAGAAATAAATGGCGGCCAGAAAATAACTGTTTCTAAAAAAGGCAGCCAACCGGTTTATTTTACTGCTTACCAGCAGCAGTGGAATGCTGCCCCCCAAAAGATTAACGGCGATTTCTCTATAACCTCCTATTTCGAAAAAGGAGGCAAAACAGTGACCTCCTTGAAGGCTGGGGAGCAGGTACAACTGAAAGTGGAAGTGGCCGTGAAAGCGGATGCAGAGTACGTCATGATTGAAATTCCTGTTCCGGCAGGCTGCTCATACGCCAATAAATCCCAGTCATACCAGAATTATGAAGTACATCGCGAGCATTTTAAAAATAAAGTGAATATCTTTTGCAGTAGTTTACCAAAAGGATTTTACATCTTTGTGGTATCATTGATGCCTCGATATAACGGCATCTATCACCTGAACCCGGCCAGGGCGGAACTAATGTATTTCCCTACATTCTTTGGTAGGGAGGGGCTTAAGAAGGTTTGTGTGAATTGAACTAAAACTATACTTGTTAGCTAATTTCATTTTAAAACTAAATGCTGCAATTCACAATGAGAAAGTTGCTTTTATTGCTATGCCTATTCAATTTATCTGCATTGATTTCTTTTGCTCATGATCCCGTTGAAAACTTTGGTACTATCAGGGGAACCGTAACCACCTCCGACGGAAAAGCAGCCGTTGATGTTACTATATTAATTAATGGAACAACGAAGGGCACAATTACTGATAATAAAGGCAAATTTGAATTCCGCAGGCTCTCACCTGGCAGTTACACGCTCCAGGTACACTTATTGGATTTTGAAAGTGCCGAACAAACTGTTCATGTTGCAGAAGGAAAAGTTACAGAGGTTTCTTTTCAGTTGCGGATCTCCAATAAAGAACTGAATGCAGTAGTGGTTACCGGAAGCCGTAAATACAGGGCAGGAAACGTGTCCCCCACTCTGCGCTTAACCACGCCTATTCTGGAACTGCCGCAAAATATCCAGGTAGTTACAAAAGACCTGATCGCCGACCAGCAGATATTCGATATACTGGAAGGCGTTCAGCGTAATGTAAGTGGCGTTCAAAAACAGGAGCATTTGGATAGCTATGCAAAAATGTATATGCGGGGTACTCCGTTGACTGCTTTTAGAAACGGCCTGAATGTTCAAATGCAGTTTGGGCCCCTGGCAGAAGATATGAGCATGGTGGACCGTATAGAATTTGTAAAAGGGCCTGCAGGCTTTATGTTGGCCAATGGAGAGCCTGGCGGCTTTTATAATGTGGTGACCAAAAAACCAACTGGGCTGAATAAAGGGGAGGTGAGCTTTTCTTTGGGCAGCTTTGACCTTTACCGGGCAACTGCTGATTTGGATGGCAAACTTTCTAAAGACGGTAAGTTATTGTACCGTCTCAACCTGATGGGGCAAATGAAAGGAACGCACAGGGATTATGAATACAACAACCGATATTTAATAGTACCGGTGATCAAATACCTGGTAGATGATAAAACTTCACTGACCCTGGAATATACCCACCAGTTTTTACAGTTGAACGCTCTTGGCAGCAACGACGCTTTTTCCGTACGGAAATATGCTGATCTGCCGGTAAATTTTACAACGGCAGAACCTAACCTGGATCCAACCAACATTTACGACAGAAATGTATTGGCCATATTGGAACACAAGATCAATGATAATTGGAAGTTTACGGCCCAGGCTGCCTATTTCAATTACAACCTCGAAGGTCAGCAACTATGGAGCTGGGATACACCGCTGGCAAATGACAGCCTGATGCAAAGGGGCATTAATGTGTGGGATGCTTTGGGTATAAACAAAACAGGGCAGATGTTTTTGAATGGTGAGGTGAGAACAGGTCCGGTTCATCATAAATTATTGGCCGGCATCGATATGGGTCACAAGGATTATTATGCTGACTGGAATCAATACGCACCGTTAGGTGACACCTCCTTCAATTTATACAAGCCCGTATATGGCACTATTGCCGCGGCAGATCTGCCAGTATGGGACAGGAGCAAAGACATTCGCGAAAGAGGTGTACGGTACAACAACAGTTATAACTCTTTGTATCTCCAGGATGAATTGTCTTTCTTAAATGATAAATTAAGGCTCACCCTGGCAGGACGCTATACCACCAATAAGAACCTTGATCCATACAGAGCAAAAGGCACTGACGATAGTAAGTTCACGCCTCGTATTGGCTTGAGTTATTCCATCGATCAAAACACTTCAGCATACGCTGTATTCGATCAGGTGTTCTTGCCCAATTTTGGTACAGACTGGCAGCGCAGGAGCTTTGATCCTATAACAGGAAATAATATAGAGTTTGGCCTTAAAAAAGACTGGCTGGATGGAAGATGGAACTCTACTTTGGCAGCTTACAAGATCACGAAAAATAATATGCTGACAGCAGATCCGGAACACAGGAACTTTAGCAGGCAAACCGGCCAAGTGCAAATCAAAGGTGTGGAGTTCGATGTTAAAGGGCAGATAACAACGAATCTGGAATTGGTGTTAAATTATGCTTTTACCGAAGCAAAGTTTAATAAAGACACAGACCCCAAAATAGTAGGCAACCAGGTACCGGGTACAACCAAACATATTCAAAATTCATGGGCAACTTATAAAATAAGCAATGGCAAATTGAGCGGACTCCGATTTTCGTTAGGCTATCAATACCTCGTGGGACGTACCTCCTGGTTTATTTTTGATAAAACTGAAAATAAGCTGCCAGACTATTTCCGTCTGGATGGGGGCATTTCCTATACCAACGGTAAGTTCGGTATCAATTATAACGTCAACAACATATTGAGTGCATATCTCTATTCAGGAGCACGATATGATTCTGAGCCTGATTGGGGAGTAGTAGACAGATACTATTGGGACGCTGAACCCAAGATCAACAGCCGGATTACGGTTTCTTACAAGTTCTAAAAAAATCCGGGGTGAGGGTCTTACCAGATCCTCACCCTTAAACTAACAGGCCTGTACATAGCTTATTGCCTATTCCCGGTTTCCCATAACCAGTCCTTCACCAAACATAAGTCCCTACAGCTCCACCATCCAGTGCTGTAGTCACTGTCTTCCCGCCCCATTTGATCTCAAAGCTTTTGTTTTCATTGCTGTCATTGATAACAATCAAAACCTTTTTACCGGTAGGCGTTCTGAACCCCACATTGTGCAGGTTGTCTGTAATGTTACTACCAAGCCTTACCGAGCCCGGCTGCACAAACTTTGAAGCATGGGCAAGGATCCGTTTCTCCCGGTGGCAGGTTGTTATAAGAAAATGGCTTTGGATCCAGGTCAGACGCATGGCAACATCCGCACTGGTTGGCCCGGATTGCTGGCTCTTTTTACAACTGGCTGCATTACATAAAAACAAAATGCCTAGTAAAACAGCCAGCCGTTTAATGCGTTTGGAGAAGGTGTCAGTGAGGAAAATGAAGTAATAGGGTGTAAATCCTAGGTATTCATATGAATCGTTTAGGTAGGGTAAATTTACCTCTATCATCATTATTTTTTAACTTTAAGACAAACGATCACCCGTAACCATGATAGACCAGGAAAAAAACTTTCAACATAAAATAGATGCCGAAATACGCATTGAGCCCAAAGACTGGATGCCGGAAAAGTACCGCCACAACCTGATCCGTCAGATCAGTCAACACGCCCATAGTGAAATTGTTGGTATGTTGCCGGAAGGAAACTGGATCAGCCGTGCACCCACACTCAAACGCAAGCAGATCCTTTTGGCCAAAGTGCAGGACGAAGCCGGACATGGACTATACCTCTATGCTGCTGCCGAAACCCTTGGCATCAGCCGTGATGAAATGATTGAACAACTGCATAGCGGCAAGGCAAAATATTCTTCCATCTTTAATTATCCAACACTTACCTGGGCAGATATGGGCGCTATCGGGTGGCTGGTAGATGGTGCTGCAATCATGAACCAGGTGCCTCTCTGCCGCACCTCATATGGTCCATACAGCCGGGCTATGATCCGGATCTGTAAAGAGGAGAGTTTTCACCAGCGTCAGGGTTTCGACATCTTGTATACGCTCAGCAAAGGCAGTCCGGAACAAAGGGCTATGGCGCAGGATGCGATCAACCGCTGGTGGTGGCCCAGCCTGATGATGTTTGGCCCCCACGATAGTGAAAGCCAGCACAGCGAGCAAAGCATGCAATGGAAAATAAAGCGCTTCAGTAATGATGAGCTGCGTCAGCGCTTTGTAGACATGATTGCAGAGCAAGTAAAGGTACTGGATATGACCCTTCCCGATCCGGACCTGAAATGGAATGAAGAGCGGAAGCATTACGATTTTGGAAAGATCAATTGGGAAGAGTTCTGGAATGTCATCAATGGTAATGGCCCCTGCAATAAACAACGCCTCGATGCCCGCCGCAAGGCATGGGAAGAAGGAGCCTGGGTAAGGGAAGCCGCAGCCGTGTATGCAAAGAAACACCACCCCCAACCGCTAAAGGGGAGTTTGGAAGCAGCATGATAGTATGCCTAATTCTCAATGGAAATATTTAGTTGATTTCATTAGAGCGCTAAATCAAGACATTTAAATAAGCCAGGAATTTTAAACTATATGAAATGAGCTTTTTCAAAAGGTTTTTATATGGTGATTACGACGCTATTAAGGGAAGCAGTGCTGATCAGTCTGTATCAAAGGAAAAAGCATCACAAAACGAGCCCTTGAGCGCTGACGCTCCCCTTCAGGGGCTGGGGATGAGCGGGGCGGCCTGGCCGCTCTGGGAAGTCTTTATCCGCAGCAAGCAAGGCCTAGACCATAAACATGTAGGTAGCCTGCACGCTGTTGATGCTCAAATGGCTATTGAAAACGCAAGAGACGTATATACCCGCAGGCAGGAGGGCGTCAGCATCTGGGTTGTAGAAAGCAAGTATATACACGCCTCCAATCCAGATGATGCGGAGAGTTTTTACGAGCCGGCTAATGACAAGGTATACAGGCACCCAACGTTTTACAATCTGCCGGATGAAGTGAAACAAATGTGATAACAAGCTATACTCATAAGTAGCTTGTATGCCATTCAATTGAAGTAGATCAATTATTGAAGTACATAAAATTATGTTTCAGCCTGCCTTATTCCCATATTGCCTTCACCTTGCAGACAATGCGTTGATCCTTTCTCAACGCAATAGTGAATGGTGCGGCCACGGGCCTGTGCTGGAACAGGATATTGCCATCACTAATATTGCATTGGACCTGATGGGACAAGCCAGGAACTTTTACCAATACGCGGCTTCTTTATATAATGAAGCTGGAAGGGAAGAAAAAGAAGCGCTTGAAACCTTTATGCCTCGCCCCTGGAAAATGTTCGGGCGGGAGCTTACTGAAGATGATCTTGCTTTCTTAAGAGATGAGCAACAATACTTCAATTTGTTGCTGGTAGAATTGCCAAGGGGAGACTGGGCACAAACAATCTTGCGTCAGTTCTTTTTCAGTGCCTTTCAGTTCCTTTTTTATCATCAATTGCAGCAAAGCCAGGATGCACAACTTGTAGCCATTTCAGAAAAGTCGGTCAAAGAAGTAGCATATCATTTACGCTGGAGCAGCGAATGGGTAATCCGCCTGGGGGATGGAACAACAGAAAGCAATTTGCGTATGAATAAAGCACTGGATGAGCTTTGGCCTTTTACCGGCGAAATGTTTATCCCTGCCAGTTATGAGCTGCAAGCAGCAAAAGATGCCTTTGGAGCAGATATTGCTCTATTAAAAGAACCTTGGCTGCATAAGGTATCAGAAATATTCAGGCAAGCTAACTTAACTGCTCCGGATGAGGCAGTAGAAAGATCATGGATGCAAAGAGGAGGTAAAGAGGGACGACATGCAGAATATCTGGGTTATATATTAACTGAAATGCAGTACTTGCAAAGGACATATCCAAACAGCGTTTGGTAATAAAATGTATTGATGAGTCAAGTCATTGAAAATACAACAACTTCCTCCCAGGCAGAACAAAAACTCTGGGAGCTCCTCCAGGAAGTAAAAGATCCGGAAATCCCAGTATTGTCTATCATAGACCTCGGGATTGTGCGGGCAGTTCATTGCTCTTTCACCGGTAGTGGCGATTGCCAGGGTGAAGTAGTGATTACTCCCACTTATTCAGGTTGCCCTGCCATGGATGCGATCCGGATGGATATACGGCTAAAGCTAATGGAACATGGCTATAAAAACATTACTGTTCAGCAATCACTTTCACCTGCCTGGGCTTCCGACTGGATTACCGAAGAAGGTAAACGGAAATTGAAAGCATTTGGCATAGCTCCCCCTAACCCTAAGCAACAGTTCTGCACTTCTGAAATGTTCAAAGAAGAAGTTGTACAATGTCCATTTTGTGATTCATACCATACAAAGCAGGTTAGCCGCTTTGGCTCCACCGCTTGCAAAGCCGTTTATGAGTGCGAGAACTGCAAGGAAACTTTTGACTATTTCAAATGCCATTAATAAGCTCCAAACTCCCTTTCTTTGCTTAATTTCATAATGGCAAACTTCCTGTATGGAAATGATTGACCACCTCGATCTTGTGAAGCAACAGGTACTGAGGCACTATTCGGTTTTATCTGAGGAGCAGCTTAACTGGAAATATCATCCTCAAAAATGGAGTATTGCCCAATGTCTGGATCACCTTATTGTTTCCAATAAATTATATTTCCCCATCTTTGAAAAAGTGGTCAATAACAATTATATGCCAACATCCTGGCAGCGGTACAATCCCTTCAGTAGGATTATGGGGCGCCTCATGATCAGGACGCTTGGACCAGATTCTAACAAGAAGTTCAAAGTGCCCAAAGTTTTCAAGCCTTCTGAAAGTGATTTACCGGCTTCTATTGTTTATGATTTTGCACAGCATCAGCACGACCTTAAAAACTATTATCTCGCATTCACTAAAATGGATGTAAAACATGTCGTTATTTCTTCTCCGGCATCATATTTTATAACTTACTACCTGAACGATGCGCTTAAGTTGATAGCCAATCATGAGTTGCGGCATTTAAATCAATCATTGGCAGTATTTAATCACCCAAACTTTCCTAAATAGTATGAGTCTTGTTTTGTTTGAAATAAAGGATAACATAGCCTTCATCACATTGAACCGTCCAGAAAAGTACAATGCTTTTAACCGCGAACTGGCGTTAGCCTTACAGGCAAAATTGGATGAGTGTAAGAAAAGCACGGAAGTGCGTTGTGTATATCTTACGGGTGTTGGTAAAGGGTTTAGCTCAGGCCAGGATCTTGAGGAAGCATCTAAGCCTGATGCACCTAAAGTGCACATTATACTTACAGAGCATTTCAATCCCATCATCCGGAAGATAAGGCAACTGGATAAGCCTGTTGTGGCTGCCGTAAATGGAGTGGCTGCCGGCGCCGGTGCAAATATTGCTATTTGCTGCGATGTGGTAATTGCTGCTCAATCTGCCACTTTTATTCAGGCTTTCTCAAAGATTGGCCTGATACCGGATAGTGGGGGGACTTTTTTTCTTCCGCGGTTGATTGGTCTTCAAAAGGCACTGGCCATTACCATGCTGTCCGAAAAGCTGACAGCAGAAGAAGCAGAGCGCATTGGCATGATCTATAAGGTGTTGCCTGATGAAGAATTTGTAAGCGGCTCAATAGCCATTGCACAAAAGCTGGCTCAAATGCCGACCAAGGCTCTTTATTTTACCAAGAAAGCTTTTAATCAGAGCTTCATTTCTTCGTTTGAAGAGCAGCTTCATGACGAGGAAAACTTGCAGCAACGGGCAGTGGAAACCCTGGACTTTAGAGAAGGTATTCAGGCTTTTCTGGAAAAAAGGCAGCCGGTTTTCCGCGGCGAATGAAATAGGTTTCCGATGGCTAATAAAGTTGTTAACTGGATGATGCAGCACGATTTATTCAGCCAATGGCTGGGTATTCATATTCTTGATGCAGAACCGGGTTATTGCAAGTTGAGATTACTCGTGCGGCCGGAAATGTGCAATGGCTTTGGTATTGCCCATGGCGGTATTGCATATTCCCTGGCCGACAGTGCACTTGCGTTTGCATCCAATGCACATGGCAGGAAAGCTGTTTCTATTGAAACATCTATCTCTCATATCAAACCCATTCAAACAGGTGATATGTTGATTGCAACTGCAAAAGAAAAGCACTTGTCTGGCCGGCTGGCCATCTACGAAATCAGCATTACAAAACAAGATGAAACCTTGACCGCTCTATTTAAAGGAACTGTGTACCGAAAAGATGAAGAATGGCCGCAGACCCGAACAATAAACCATGAACAATAAACTACCATGCCTTTCCGGAAGTAAAACTTTTTTCTACCTCTGCTGCATTTTAACGAATATCATTGTTGTAACTTAACAGCTACATTCAAAAACTAAAACCAACTTGTATGAAAAGAAAGCTACTCTTTGGCATCCTGTCATTGATTACGATTTCCACTATCACATCTCTTCATGCACAAGCTGACAGGTTTGCATATGCAGTTACCGACATAGATAACAAAGGCGCGCAATGGAATGTTATCCGGAAACTCGACTTGCAAACCGGGGAATACAGTCCTGTAATTTTAAATGGTGTTGCCGAAGGCCTTGTTGCCTTTGATGCTGTCAGCAAAAAGCAATTACAGGTAGACGATAAGAACAGAATGAATCTGTCAAAACCTTTTTATTCCGGCGTTGCTGCTATGGCTTTCGATAAAAGGCACAACAGGCTTTACTTTACACCTATGTTCATCGACCAGCTTCGCTATATAGATCTGAGAACCATGAAGCTGTATTATGTGAATGATCAGCCTTTTACAGGTCTTGGCGATTGGAAGCAAGACCAGGGTAAGATTGTAACAAGAATGGTCATAGCACCTGATGGCAATGGTTATGCCATTACCAACGATGGCACTTCATTTGTCAAATTCACTACCGGTAAAAAACCAAAAATTACAAAGCTGGGTTCCCTTGTGGATGATCCATCAAACAAAGGTGTTTCTATTTCCAACGGGATCAGTAGTTACGGTGGTGATATGATTGCGTGTGATGATGGTAGTTTCTACCTGGTTACAGCCCGCAATAATGTATTTACAATTAACCCCGAAACCAAAGTGGCAAAATATCTGGGTGCGATACAAAACCTGCCAAAAAACTTTACGGTAAATGGCATGGTGGTAAATGATGAAGGTGCACTGCTGGTGAGCAGCGCAGTTGATGCAAGCGGATGGTTTGTCGTTGATCCTGTAAGCCTGGAAGCAAAACCATACAAAGCCGCATCTGTGTTCCGCAGTTCCGATTTGGCCAACAGCAACATACTTTCTTTTACAAAGCGGTTCACATCCGTTCCTGTCATTGTACAACAACAATTCAAATATTCCAACAAGGTGCAGGTATATCCAAACCCGGTTAGAGCTAATGTATTCAAACTGGAATTTACCAATTTGAACCAGGGCGCTTATACGGTTGAATTGGTGGATATCACAGGCCGCCAGGTATTACAACAGAAACTAAATCTGAATTTTAAGGGACAGGTACAAAGCTTCAATCTTTCTCCTGCACAAGCAAAAGGTATGTACCTGGTGAAAGTCCTGGACCTGAATAAAAAGGCCGTATTCGAGCAAAAAATAATAGTACAGTAAAACCAACTGACCAACTGCCTCTTCGGAAAACGCTGGTGAAAACCGGCGTTTTTTTGGAACAAAATTAAAGCACGCTACGTTTCACTGCCAGAAGAACAGATATTTGCAGTCTGATGGAGAAAAGCAATTTTGTTGACCAGATACGTGTGTTTTGCCGCAGTGGTCATGGCGGTGCCGGTATTAAGCATTTCAGAAGAGATAAGCTAACGGCTTTTGGTGGTCCTGATGGTGGTGATGGCGGCCGCGGTGGCCATATTGTATTAAAAGGCAACCGCAACCTCTGGACATTACTGCACCTGCGCTATCATAAGAATATACTGGCTGAAGACGGCGAAAAGGGTGGCGACAACAATCGCACCGGCCGCAATGGCAGGGATATCATTCTGGAAGTGCCGCTGGGCACTATTGCTCTCGATGAAGAAACAGGCAAAAAGGAAGCAGAAGTACTGCACCATGGCGAGGAGATTATCTGGTTGCCGGGTGGTAAAGGCGGCCTGGGCAATACAAACTTTAAAACCGCTACCAACCAGGTGCCGGAGTACGCGCAGCCGGGTATGCCAGGAGTTGAAGGCTGGAAGGTTCTGGAGTTGAAAGTGTTAGCAGACGTTGGTCTTGTTGGTTTTCCCAATGCCGGCAAGTCAACACTCTTGTCCGTGATGACGGCTGCAAAACCTAAGATTGCTGATTATGCTTTTACTACAATCACGCCCAATCTGGGCATTGTAGCGTACCGGGACGGTAAAAGCTTTTGCATTGCCGACCTGCCGGGTATTATTGAAGGTGCTGCAGAAGGCAAGGGGCTGGGTCACCGCTTTTTACGGCATATTGAACGCAACTCCGTTCTGCTTTTCTTAATTCCTGCAGACAGCAAAGATCATAAAAAAGAACTTGATATCCTGGTGAATGAACTGGAACAATATAATCCTGAACTGCTGCAAAAACAATTCGTTATCGCCATATCTAAAAGTGATATGCTGGACGAAGAACTTCAAAAAGAAATAGCAAAAGAATTACCGGCTAATATACCCCACATCTTTATTTCCTCAATTCAGAATAAAAATGTTCCAGAACTAAAAGACCTGTTGTGGAAAGTATTAAACGCTTAAAAATTTATTTTTCTGGATCTGTAGTGGGGGCTGCTTTGATTGATAAATGTCTTTGTGACTTTTATCATTTCTTTAGTTGATTATATTCAGCCGCAATTACTTTTCTGTGCGTACTTTTGTTGTGCATTGATGCACCGACAATAAGCTACCCGGCTTTCTATCCATTGTTTGCAATATGAATCGCGCGTCTATCGGTTGCTATTCTTTTCACAGTAATTTAAAATTGAAGTATATGAACAAGCAAACAGTGAGTTGGAAAATCCTCAACACCGGAAAATTATTTTTCGTTTTATTGGCCTCTCTTTTAATGACAGGCTTGACGGCAAGTGCACAAAACGTTACACCTGAAAAATCTATTGGCGAAGCTGTGGTGAAGCATCAGGGCGCTATTGGTAATAGAGATTATTTCTCAGTAGCAGTACCCAATGAAAAAAGCGAGAAGTTCAGCATCCAGGTAAAAGATGAAGAAGGCGCCATTATTTTCAGCGATATCTTTCAGGCAAAGAACTTTAAAAGAAGTTTTCAGTTTGATAAAATGGTCAATAAATCCAGACTTGTATTTATCATCCGGTCTCTGAAAAATAATGATGCACAGGTTTTTGAGGTCAACTCAAAAGTATTCACAGTAGAACAGGTGGAGATAACAAAAGCTAAATAAAGATGTCTTTATCGCACAAGTGCGTCTTCATAACAGCTAACCGAAAGGTTAGCTTTTTACTTTTATAGTATTCACCATAGACCATTCACCATTCACGAAATCCGATCCGCTTACTCTTTTTTACATATATTAATATAATGTATCTGTTCTTTCAATATTAATTAATTGTAAATAACACAAAAAAACTTTCAGTTGTTTGGATAAACTTTGTATATTCGTTGTGTAATTATAACATAACAGTATATCCGGAAAACATAATAAGTTTTTATACTGTTGCCTGAGTACTCACTCCTGCAGGATTACAGATCTGTAAAGCGCTAAATTTTCCACTTGCTTGTCTCCGATTGTTTCTAGCCTCCGGTTGCTCCATTTTTTACTTAACATTTAAAAACATCGTTATGAAAAAGCAATTGGTAGCACGTATTAAAATGTACGGAAGATCTTTATTCTTTACAACAGCAACTGTTTTAATATTCAATATAGCTGCAAAAGCACAGACAGCAACTTCTAAATCACCTGTGGCAGAAAAAGCTGAAGTGACACATCTGGAATCAAAAGAGGAAGGTTCATTATTCCAGGTTAAGATCCCAAATGAAACAGGCGAAAAATTCAGCCTGGTAATTAAAGATGAAAGCGGCGTAATATTGTTCAATGAGGTGTATGATGATAAAAACTTTGACAAGAAGTTTTTGATCACCGACATCGATAAAGAAGCAAAACTGCTCTTCACAATCAGATCATTTAAGGACAAAAAAGGCCAAACATTTGAAACAAATTCTGTCACCCGCGTTATAGACGACGTGGTAGTAACAAAACTTTAATTTTTTAAACAAAACCACAGAGGCCTGAAGCCCTCAGGCCTTTGTGTCGTTTCAAATCCTTTGTTATCCTATTCACCATTGACCATTCATCACTCACCAACTGTTAAAAACCTATTTCCCAACGCCTTCTTATAGTTTAGCAACTTTATTTTTTAAGTACGTTTGTTGGAATAAAATTTCAACACACATGAGAAAGCGTTTGTTATTATTTTTTCTAAGTTTTACGCTCATATTACGGGCCGCTGCCGATGAAGGTATGTGGCTGCCGATGCTTCTGGGACAACAGGTGTATAACGATATGGTGAAAAAAGGTCTTAAGCTTACAAAGGAACAGTTGTACAGTGCAAATAAGGCTTCACTGAAAGATGCTATCGTCATCTTTGGCAATGGCTGTACAGGTGAACTGGTAAGTGCTGAAGGATTGATTTTCACTAACCACCATTGCGGTTATGATGCTATTGCCACAGCCAGTACCGTAGAACACAATTATTTGAAAGATGGCTTTTATGCCCGTAACCGCGGTGAGGAAATTCCATCACAAGGAATGACCGTGCAATTTTTACTACGCATGGAAGATGTTACAAAAGAAGTAATGGATTCTCTGGGTAGCCTGAGTGGTGCTGAGCGTGCTGCACGCCAGGCTTCTGTTTTGGCTGCTATCAATAAACGTATGAGCGACCCTGTAAAAAGTATTGAAACCCGGGTGAGCCCACTGTTCAAAGGCAATCAGTACGTGGCATTTGTATACCAGCGTTTCAAGGATGTGCGCTTGGTGGGTACTCCTCCTGAAAGCATTGGTAAATTTGGTGGTGATACTGATAACTGGGAATGGCCACGTCATACCGGCGACTTTTCAATTTTCCGCGTGTATGCTTCCAGCGATGGCCAGCCGGCAGAGTACAACAACAGCAATGTTCCATTGAAACCGAAATGGCACCTGCCTGTTTCACTCAAAGGAGTGAAAAAAGGCGACTTCACAATGACGTATGGTTATCCGGGCAGCACCAATCGCTATGAGTCTTCTTTGGGTGTTCAATTAGCTACAGAAGTGAACAACCCAACTCTGGTGAAGCTGCGTGACATACGCCTTAAATATATGTTCGATGAGATGAAGAAGGACCCGGCTGTAAAACTTCAATTGGCATCAAATTATGCTTCTATTGCCAACTACTGGAAGTTCTATGATGGAGAAACAAAGCAGTTGCTGAAATATGATGTATACGGACAAAAGAAAAAAAGCGAAGAGGCTTTTATTAAATGGGCTGCTTCCAAACAAGAATATAAAAATATATTCAATGAACTGAGTGCTGCCTATACAGCCTGGCGTCCTTATGCCAAACACAGGGTCTATATTAATGAAGGTATCTTTGGTTCCCCGCTCCTGGCCTTTGCAGCCAGTCTTCAGCAAGTAGAAAACGCAATGGTGAAAACAGGCAGTTCACAGACCAGCCTGCAATCCGCCATTGAAGCAGCCGGCAAGGCCCACCAGGAGTTCCTGAAAGAAGAGAACCGTCCTTCAGACCAGAAGATCGTAGCGGCTGTATTGCAGATGTTTTATAATGATATTCCCAAAGAGCAGCACCCGATCGGGCTGTTTGAATCTATCCGTAACCGCTATGGTTCTTTGGACCAGGCTTCTACTTACCAGAAGTACGCCGAGGCTGTGTTTGAGAATACTATGATCCTGAATGACAGCAAGTGGAATGCTTTTGTAAGCAACCCGGATGCTAATGTATTACAGCAGGATTTGGCGTACAACCTGGCTAATTCTTTCCTGGTGAATTACCAAAGCAAGTATCTTCCTTTATACCAGCAATTCTTTACCCGTAATAGTGACTGGGGAAGGTTGTATTTGAAAGGTATCATGGAAATGAATCCGGGCAAAGTGATGTATCCGGATGCAACATTTACGATGCGTTTGAGCTATGGTAAAGTGGACGATTACCAGCCAAGGGATGCTGTTCGGTATGATTATGTAACCACTGCTAA
This sequence comes from uncultured Chitinophagaceae bacterium, assembly GCA_966674115.1. Classification (GTDB taxonomy): domain Bacteria; phylum Bacteroidota; class Bacteroidia; order Chitinophagales; family Chitinophagaceae; genus Flavisolibacter. The sequence continues at coordinate 5,417 of CBKWHA010000070.1, read as the reverse complement.
AGGCGTGCTGGAAAAATACAAGCCCGGTGACTATGAGTTTGACCTTCCTGCCCGATTTTTGGAGTTGGCACGTGTCAAAGACTTTGGCCAGTATAAAGATGCCCGTACCAACGACCTGGTAGTTGGCTTTATTACAACCAACGATATTACGGGTGGTAATTCCGGTTCTCCTGTGATCAATGGAAATGGTGAGCTGATTGGATTGGCTTTCGACGGCAATTATGAGGCTTTAAGCCACAAAATTGCTTTTGACAAAGATCTGAACAGGACCATTTGTGTAGATATCCGTTATGTGCTGTGGTGTATTGACAAATTAGGAGCCGCCCCCCATTTGATTAAGGAATTAAACTTAAAGAAATAGGTTTATAGTTTATGGTTTATAGTTTATGGTTATCTCATCAGTTAAGGCAACCATAAACTATAAACCATAAACAACAAACTTCAAATCACACCCTTCCCCAGTTTTCGCCGCTCTTGATCCGGTACATCGTCATCTCGCTTACATCATATTTCTCTGCTAATTGCTTAATGGTAAGCTTCCGGCGCGGTTTGCTCAATATCTCTTTTATTTTCCTTACCTGAGGAGCCGTTAATTTCAGACCTACCTGGGTATTGGCTTGCTTTTCCTTGTAAGCCATCTTGGCCGGGCTGTGCTGTTGGTGTTCAATCATTTCAGCTAGTGTAGCCCACTTCAGGTTCTTGATATTATTGTCTAGCTTGTTATGATTTTTATGAATAACATACTTGTGTTTAGGGGAAGTTTTTGGTAAAAAAAGCTTCGCCATTTCACGATGAATGTACAAGGTGCCTTTGTTGCCGGGACGATGCAGGTTTAAAGTGCGGTAGCCTGTCGTGATGGAACCATTGAGCAGTTTACCATCAGCAAGGATATCTTCTTTATAACTGGCAATCCTTCCATGTGTGGAAAGTGCATAGCGGTTTCGTAAGGCGGTGCTGCCGCTAAACTTCATCGTCTTCCACACCTCGCCTGGTAATTTCTTGATCATACTTCACAATTTTATTGGTGCCAGAAAAGGATTTTAGCTGTATAGAACTATGATATTCAACCGAAAAATTCGTGCCTAAAAGCTAAATACAGCCTCCTCAATCCCCAGTATCTAAAGGGGAGCAATAATGTACAAAATTATGCAAATAGCTACAAAACCATCTTCAAAAATTCATCTTCAGAAATGATCTTGATACTGGCTATTTTTTTGGCTTTTTCCAGTTTGCTGCCAGCATCTTCTCCAACTACAAGGTAGTTTAGTTTGCTACTGACCCCAGATAAGATCTTGCCGCCGTTTTTCTCTACTAGTTCTTCAGCTTCGCTACGTTTCAATTTGGCCATGGTGCCGGTAAACAGAAAGTTCAATCCCTCCAGGTTGCCACCTTTATGATGTTCTTTGTGGCCGTTTCGCAGGTTCACACCAAGTGCTTCCAGTTCTTTTAACATGGCAATATTATCATCATTACCAAAGAACTGTACAATACTGCTGGCTACTTTAGGACCCACATCTTCTAAGTTTTGTAGCTTTTCTTCATCAAAATTTGTAAGGTCTAGTATGTGATGTACTGCATGGGCCAATGTTTTAGCCATTGTTTCGCCAACAAAGCGGATGCCCAGGGCAAAGATCAGCCTGTGAAGCGGTTGCGTTTTCGAGTTTTCTATTGCTGTTTGCAGGTTGGTAATAGACTTTTGCCCAAAACCTTCCAGCGTGCCGATTTTATCGTAGTCCAGGCGATAGATATCGGGAATAGACCGCAGCCACCCCAGCTCGTAAAACTTTTTAATATTCGCATCACCAAGGCCACGGATGTCCATGGCATCTTTGGAGGCAAAATGCATTAGTCGCTCCAGCACCTGTGCAGAGCAGTTGATGTTGGTACAGCGCCATGCAGCTTCTTCCTTGGCCCTGTACAATTCATCGCCGCAGGCAGGGCAATTCTTCGGGAACCTGATGGGCCGCTCACTGCCATCGCGCAGCTCATGCAGGGACTTTACTATATAAGGGATCACATCACCGGCTCTTTCTACCAGCACAGTATCGCCAATGCGTAGATCTTTTTCCCTGATAACATCTTCATTAAAAAGTGACACTGACCCTACCATTACACCTCCTATATGCACCGGCTCTATCTTGGCAACCGGGGTGATATTGCCTGTACGGCCTACCTGAAACTCGATACGCTGTAGCTTGCTGGTAGCTTGTCTTGCTTTGAACTTGTATGCTATAGCCCATCGCGGATGGTGTGTGGTCATGCCCATGCGTTCCTGCAGGTCAAAATCGTTGACCTTGATTACCATGCCGTCAATTTCGTAAGGCAGTTCATCTCGTTCAGCTTCATATTCACTGCAGTAATCAATTACGGCCTGGATGCCTTTAAAAACTCTCTTCTCCTTATTGGGACTACGGAAGCCTAGATCCCAAAGCATCTCCAACGATTGTGCATGTGTTTGGGGTTCTTTACTGTCTTTATCAGCCAGCCAGTAGGAGATATGGTAAGTAAAGGCTTCCAGCTTTCTCCGGCTCACTTCAAGCGGATCTTTAATGCGCAGTGTACCGGCGGCTGCATTTCGTGGATTGGCCAGCGGCGGCATGCCTTGTTCTGCTAATTGTTCGTTGAACTTTTTAAAATTGTTTTTATTGATCAGTACCTCACCACGTATTTCAACAGTTTGCAGGCCATAATCAGAAAAACGGGCATAGAGGGGTATGGTGCGTATTTGTTTGATGTTAGGCGTAATGTCATCACCGCGCACCCCATCACCACGCGTAGCACCTCTTACCAGCCTGTCATTTTCATATAAAAGGGAAATACTGGCGCCATCAAACTTGGGCTCTACGCAATACTCCACCTCCTTGAGCTTTGTGGCTTCACGAACGCGGCGGTCAAAGTCGATTAGGTCTTCACTGTTGTATGAATTATCCAGAGAGAGCATAGGCACCAGGTGCTGCACGGTAGGGAATTCTTTGGTAAGCCCTTTGCCTACACGTTGGGTAGGAGAGTCCGGAACAATAAGATCTGGGTTCTCTTTTTCCAGCTTCTCCAGGTTTTTATAGAGGGTATCATATTCAAAGTCGGAGATCAGAGGATCGTTGATAATGTAATAACGGTATTCATGAAAGCGCAAAACATTGCGCAGGTCCTCGATGTCATTGGAAGTAATATTTCCGGCTTTGGCTTTCTTGAGCAGTGCGGAAGTTTGATGCTGAATGGCTGTTATGTTGGATGTCATAGTAAATGTAGTAACGTGATGTTGTGTTCATGCGAAAATAGCAAACGTAATTACAGGTTTACCATTTTCATACGCTCCTCATACTCTATCTATGCTCCACCCATTCACTAAGTGCGCTTCAGTTACCCTCAAGCAATGGAGGATGAGATCTGCACATTCACATCCATTTAAGGAGGAGCGCTCTTTTAATCTTTTTGCATCTGCATAATTGTGTTATTGGTACATATTGTAACTTTAAAGTGAAATAAAGATCATGCTCCGATTGCTGCCGGCCTGTATTGTTCTGCTTATTGGCTCTGCTCTGTATGCCCAATCCGGGGAAATGCCAGCTACTTCTTCTGTGGCAGATCTACCTATAGGTGTCCGGGATGGTATTAACTATGAAGCCGGTGATACCTCGGTAACCCTGGCGCTGTTTGCTCCTGGTAAAAGTACAGTTACTCTTCTGGGTGATTTCAACAACTATGCAGTAGGGCAGCAAATGGGTATTCTGCACCAGAAAGTGCTCTTGGAAGGAACCCATATTCTTGAATTTGAACAACATAAACTAAGAACTCTTTCCGGAATTTATTTTATCAAAGTAGTTTCGCCGCTCTTTACCAAAACCGTTCACATTTTAATTCCATAAATTATGGCACAACAAATTCTGAAAACAGCAGCAATAGAAAAAAGTAGTCACCTCGAATATTTTAATATTGCCATATCTGTAGACTGCGTTTTGTTTGGCTATGAGAATAAACAGCTAAAGGTTTTAGTGATCAAATCAGATTTGGAGGATTTTAAAGGCTTATGGTCTTTACCGGGCGACTTTGTGCGGCCGGATGAAGATATTGATGATGCCTCTTACCGCGTATTGCATGAAAGAACAGGTCTTGATGATGTATACCTGGAGCAGGTGCATACTTTTGGAAGCGTCAACCGTCACCCATCGGGCAGGGTGATCACCATAGCTTACTATTCACTGGTAGATATTACACACCATCAGCTAAGACTGACAGATAACGAACTGCACTGGCATCCGGTATTTGAACTGGATAACATGGCTTTCGATCATAAATTAATATTAGATACCTGCCTGCGTCGCCTGCAGGAAACGGTGATGGAGTTGCCTGTTGTTTTCAACCTGCTGCCTGGTAAGTTTTCACTAAGAGAACTGCAGGATGTATATGAAGCTATTTTAGGTGTGGAATTAGATCGCCGGAATTTTAGAAAAAGAATAAGCCTGAAAAACTGGCTGGAAGACCTCAATGAAATGGAAGAAGATGTGCCCCACCGTCCGGGAAAACTGTACAAATTAAAGGATGAATTTTTGCGGCATGGCAAAAAAGAGCTGCATGAAATGTAAGGGTCATTTGAGCACAACGAATTTTAAAAGCCACCAGTAGTTCGTTATTGGTGGCTTTATTGTTTAAAAAAAAATTCTTAACTTTTCTTTGCTATGTGTATTAAATACACATAGTTTTGTTGGACTATAATCTTTCAGATACTACACTAAAAGTGTATTGCTTCTAAAAATGCTTGCTATATGAAACTAAAAAAACTACTACACACCAGTGTCTTTACTGCACTTTTTGTACTTTCTACACATTTACTGTATGCGCAAACCAAAACAGTCACCGGTCGTGTTACAGATGCTGCTGGTGTTGGCTTGCCGGGGGTTACAGTTACGGTGAAAGGAACACAGGTTGCAGTAACCACTGATGCTGAAGGGCGCTATATAGTAAATGTGCCTGCTTCAGCTAATACTTTAGTGCTTACTTCGGTTGGGTACAACCAACAAGAAATAGATCTGGGTAATCAAACCCAGGTTGATATAAGGATGCAAACCGCTGCTGCTAGTTTGAACGAAGTAGTAGTGGTAGGTTATGGCACCCGCCGGAAAAAAGACCTTACAGGTTCGGTAACTACTGTTTCTGCAGATGATTTTCAAAAAGGCGTTATTACTACGCCAGAACAACTGATTGCTGGTAAAGTTGCTGGTGTTCAAATTACTTCAAATGGTGGTGCTCCGGGTGCTGGCAGCCGCATCCGCATCCGCGGCGGATCTTCCTTAAATGCCAGCAATGAGCCACTTATTGTAATTGATGGTGTGCCCTTAGAAAATACCCGGAATTCAGACAATACTTCCAAGGTTTCAGGTGTTGCAGATCCTTTAAGTTTGATCAATCCGAATGATATC
>CBKWHA010000069.1:0-23822 GCA_966674115.1 uncultured Chitinophagaceae bacterium | reverse complement strand
AAGCACCCGTATTGGATTTAGGGAAAGAAATGGGAGGCATGAAACCAATAAGACAAGGCGGCGGCAAACAAACAAGATCTCTGCGCCTGGAAGATGCTTCTGGAAGAGAGTGGGCACTGCGCTCTATTACAAAATATCCTGAGGCAGCCATCCCAGCCGACCTCAGGCAAACGGTGGCAAGAGATATAGTACAAGATGGTATCTCTGCTTCTTACCCTTACGCCTCGCTTTCTGTTGGTCCACTGGCAGAAGCTACCGGCATACCTGTCCTCAGAAGAAAACTGGTATATGTTCCCAATGACCCACGCCTGGAGCGCTTTGGCGATGTTTTTGGTAACACCCTGGCCATTCTGGAAGAACGGGAACCTGCCAACGTAAAGAAAACAGACAACACCAGCGAAATGGTGCTAAAGCTGGCCAAAGACAATGACGACCACGTAGACCAGCGAAAGGTGTTAAAGGCAAGGCTTTTGGACAACTTCATTATGGACTTTGACCGGCACGAAGACCAATGGCGCTGGGCCACTTACGATACAGGAAAGGGCAAAGTCTATTACCCCATCTCGCGCGACCATGACCAGGCATTTTTTGTGAATCAGGGCCTCCTGCCGCGTTGGGCGCGTAAACCTTGGTTTATACCAGAAATACAAGGCTTCCGGGCAAACACAGTTAACATAAAGACGTTTAATAAACCTGCCCGCAACTTTGACCGCTTCTTTTTAAATGATCTATCAGCTGATGACTGGCAAAAGCAGATCGATACTTTTTTAATGAAAATGACCGATGATGTTATAACAAAAAGCTTGATGCAGCAGCCAAAGGAAATCCAACAATTCTCTGCTGATAAGATCATTAATACACTGAAAGAAAAACGTGACCGCCACTTCCGGGAGGATATGATGGATTATTACGAGTTTATCTCAAAAGAGGTAAACGTCCTGGGAAGCAATCAGAGAGAGCTGTTCACCATTACCAGGAATGAGGATAGGACCGTACATGTGCAGTCAAACAAAATCACGAAGTCCGGTGCAATATCATCTAAGATCTATGACCGCGTTTTCGAACCTGATGTAACAAAAGAAATTCGCATTTATGGATTGGAAGATGAAGACAGCTTTATTGTAAAAGGAGCCAACTCACCGATTAAGATCCGGATCATAGGCGGACCGGGTAATGACCACTTTATCAATGAAAGCACTCATGGGAATGTCCTGGTTTATGATGCCACCTACGAAAACAATACGCTTGCCGGCAATTTCCATAATAAGACCTCAAACGATCCGCAGGTCAACAGGTACAACCGTTTCCAGTATAAATATGAATATATAAATCCGGGCGTATCAGTGGAATACAATGCAGACGATGGACTGTTTCTTGGTGCCCAGATTGCTTTGACACTACACGATTTCCGTAAGGAACCCTTTTCAGCTCGTCATTTCCTGAAGGTTACGAGGGCCATGTCTACATCATCTTACCATTTTATTTACCAGGGTGATTTTACAAGATTATTGGGCAAGTCAGACCTTGTTATCAGAGCCGATGTAAGGGCCCCGACCAATGTTACCAACTTCTTTGGCCTAGGCAATGATACAGAATACGATAAAAGCAAGCCCGGAGGCATAAGGTTTTACCGCACCCGTTACAACATAGGTAATTTATCCGTGATGATGCACAGGCAATTGCAATCTTGGATGCATTTCAGCATTGGCCCTGCTTTTCAATTCTTTACTTTAGATTCTTTGGAAAACAGGGGCAAACTGGTCAACACACCTGATGCACATGTAGGCGACCGTTCCACGCTCTTCGAAAATAAATACCTGGTTGGCGCAGAAGCAAAACTGAACATCGACTCAAGGTTGATGAGCAAAGTAATTCCAACACGTGGCTCTGTTATGAATTTCTATATCAGACCTTTGTTTGGAATCAACGGAAAAACCAATAATGTTGTGCAAACCCAGGCCGACATAAGTATTTACATGAGCCTGGCACCTTTCCAACGCCTTGTGCTGGCTACCAGGTTTGGCGGAGGGTATACCTTTGGCGACTTTGAATTTCCCCAGGCGCAATACCTGAGCAATAGGGAAAACCTGCGCGGCTACCGTAAAGACCGCTTTGCAGGCCGCTCTATGTTTTATAACAATACAGAATTAAGATGGAAGATCGCAGACTTTAATGCCTATCTCTTTCCCGGTTCTATAGGCCTGCTCTTCTTTAATGATGTTGGCCGCGTATGGCAGGATGGTGAATCTTCTAAGGATTGGCATGTTGGCAACGGCGCCGGCATCTGGATAGCACCCATCAGGCGGTTTGTAGTTACCCTGAATGCCACCCGCTCTAAAGAACAACGCTTCCTTCCTTACATAACATTTGGATTCCAGTTCTAACCATATAAACAAAGCTTGAAAGGCGAATCGCGGAAAAGGGCTGTCTGAAAAATCAGAGACAGCCCTTTTGCTGAATAGCCCCTTTTCATAACAAAGATTTACACAAAATTATAGTTCACGTTCCCCCTGCTAATGCTAATTTTGTTAGCATGAAACGCTCAGGTTCTGCTGATCTTCCTTTGCACACCGGATTTGTGCCGCAATGGCTGTACGAACGCATGTCCAAACTGGGCCTTGCCATTACTGAAGCCATCCTGAGCGAGTATAGCAAAACCGAATTTCTAAGCCGCATGAGCGATCCCTTCTGGTTCCAGAGCTTTGGAGCAGTCATGGGCATGGACTGGCATTCATCAGGCATCACCACCTCTGTAATGGGAGCCTTGAAAAGAGCCATTAACCCGCATTCTAAAGAATTAGGAATTTATATATGCGGCGGCAAAGGAAAATTCTCAAAAGACGCCCCAAAAGAATTGATGCTCGTTGCCGAACAAACCGGTCTGAATGGTGATGAACTGGTGCGCTGCAGTAAGCTAAGCGCAAAAGTGGACAATACGGCTGTACAGGACGGTTTCCAACTTTATATCCACACTTTTTTAGTGAGCAGCGAAGGCGATTGGACAGTCGTACAACAAGGTATGAGTGAGGGCAGTGCGATGGCTCGCCGCTACCACTGGCACTCAGCCAACCTGAGATCATTCGTGGAAGAACCGCACACTGCCATTTGTGGCATCAACCAGGGACAGATCTTAAACCTTACCGCCTCGGAAGCTGACCTAACCCGCCAGGGCATGATGAACATCACCAAAGAGCAGCCGGAAAAAATGATGCAGGAAATTCAACACCTGGTCATGCCCACGCATCACGACGTGCGCAGCAAAGATGTAGATCTGAAAAGGCTGGGCACCACGCTCTGGCTGGCCCATGAAACGCGGCCTAAAGACTTTGAAGACCTGTTATTACTCCAAGGCGTTGGCCCAAGGACCATGCAATCACTGGCCCTGGTAAGCGAAGTAATTCACGGCACTCCCTCCCGGTTTAAAGACCCAGCCCGCTTTTCGTTTGCCCATGGCGGAAAGGATGGCCATCCCTTCCCTGTGCCTACCAAAACTTACGATGAAGTGATCCATACTTTGCAAACGGCCGTACAAAAGGCAAAAATTGGCCAAACTGAAAAGACCCAGGCCATAAAAAAGCTTCATGAAATAGCCAGGCAGGCCGAGCACAACTTTACACCAACAGACAACCTGCAGGCAGTAATAGAAAAAGAAATAGCAGAAAGCTGGCAATACGGCGGCAAAACAGTCTTTGGCGATGCCAAGCCACCTAAACGTTCCAAAGGCGTGCAATTGAGACTGTTCTGATAAATACAAGCTTTATAGAACCTTTCTGCTAAATTTAAGGTAATTATTCACATACTGAGTTGTTATGATTACGCCACAAACAATCTCACAAAGAATCAAAGCCTTCAATACCCCCCTGTTCCCCAAAATGGTTCAGCGGAAATACCAATTGCTTGCAGAGGATCCATTCCGCTTTTACAGGGGTACTAATCATTTGTTTTATGAAGACCTGAAGAAGTCTGGTACTTTACCCCCTAGTCCTTCCGTCTGGTTGTGCGGCGATCTTCACCTGGAGAATTTCGGAAGCTATAAAGGAGACAATAGGCTGGTATACTTTGACCTGAGTGATTTTGATGAAGGTATATTAGGACCTGCCTTGTGGGAAATAACGCGGATAGTCACTAGTATTTTTGTAGGTTTTGAAGCACTACAGATTAGTACGAACCTGACAGAAAAATGCGCACTAACCTTCCTAAAAAAATATGCAGATGTATTGGCCTGTGGTAAAGCCAGACATATTCAACTGGCAACCGCTACAGGAGTGGTAAAAGAGTTGTTGCAAAAAGTAAGTGACCGAAAAATTGAGAAATGGTTGAAAAAGCGGATTGAAGTAAATGAAAGAGGTATCCTTAAATTTAAACAACTGGAGAATAAACAGTTGATGATAGAAGACCCGCAGTTAAAACAAGCCCTTATAGATCATATAAGCAATCTGGGCAACTTCACCGTATTAGATGCTTGCTTTCGAATTGCGGGAACAGGTAGCTTAGGAGTAAAACGTTATCTCTTTCTGCTTCAAACAAATAATGATCAGAACAATTACTGGCTGCTGGATATGAAAGAGGCACGGCCTTCTTCTCTCCAACCTTATATAGAAGTAGAACAACCTTCCTGGTCATCAGAAGGAGAAAGGGTTATCAATATAGAATACAGGATGCAGGATGTACCGGAAGCCCTTTTGACAACCACTATTTTCAGGGGCAACTCCTACAGAGTTCAGGAAATGCAACCCACAGAAGATAAAATAGAATTTCACCAGGTAAAAGATGATCTTGACCATATTTTCGAACTGGTTGAAAACATGGCTATGTTAACCGCTTCTGCACAACTTAGAAGTTCAGGAAGACAAGGTTCTGCCATAGCAGATGAATTAATTGCCTTTGGCAAAACAGCAACATGGCAGGAACCTGTTCTTACCTATTCAAGAGCATATGCCAGGCAGGTAAAAAATGATTACAAGGAATATTTGACTGATTATAAGAATGGTTTCTTTCACGATCCAGATCTACCTCAATGATATAACTTCTGCCCTGAAGTCCACCCTCTAAGTATACCTTCCTGGTTCAACAGCTATATTATTTTGACCAATCATCACTAAAAAACTCTTTCGAAATCCTGACAAAGTCAGCTTTATTTTTTCCTTCATGAGCTCCATGCGTTGTATTGGGTAATATCCACAAGTATGAATTGGAAAGATTCTTTCTTGCCCTGGAAATATATTCTAAAGGAATACTATCATCCAGGTCTCCCAAAACAAATAGCGTCCTGGCTTGAACACTTTTCATTTCCTCATCACTGACTGAAATCTTATAATTAACAACTTGATCTAAAATTGACCGGATCTGTGCCTCACTAGTCTGTTGTTCATGCATCCAAGGTAGATTGTCAATGTTTTTGTATGATAAAAACTCAAGCCAATCCGGAAAATCGTTTATATCCCAACTGCCACATGCACCTATTGAAATCATTGACCTGATAAGGCTGGGCTGTAACAAGGCTAGTTGAAATAAAACATCACCTCCGTAACTATACCCAATAGCATTGATGCTGTCAAGTTTTAAATATGTTACCAGAGCACTTATATCCTCTGCAACAGATTTTATGGAAAGCTTCTCTGTAAACTGACTCGATCTGCCATGACCTCTTAGATCAATTAAATACACCTCAAATTCATTTGCATAATCAGAAATATATGGATGCCACGATTTGGAAGATTGGGTAAAGCCATGTAAAAGAAACAAAGGCTCTCCCTTTCCATAAACCTCATAATAAATGTCGGTTCCGTTTAGTGTAACCATTTCAGTTTATTTAGGATTTTGAGAAAAAGTTATCTAAAGTTTTCTTCTGCATAAATACCCCCTCGTTTTACGGTTTGTTTTAAGTTATATAGCATGCATTCAAAATCACTTCGCTTCATGCAGCAGCCAACAAGTAAGCAGTTGATGGCGTCATAAAAATTCTGGCGATAACGGTGCTTTACGACATCTACATATTTTACTGAGATATTTGTAAGCTCATTATCTTGTACGTAAGCACGCAAACGACTTAAATATGTTTTATTACTGTCTATAGCTGTGACCTGAAACCCTCTCCGGGCAAAGAACACATATCAGCACCTTCCCCGCAACCAGCATCAAGTAAACGTTTCCCGCCAGTTAGAAAACGTAAAGCTTTTACCGCTAAAGGATCTGGCTTAAAAGGATTTTCAAATCCGTATTTCTTGCCTACTAAAGTCGCTGAATAGCTCATTTATAAACAATTAACCTCAAACGATACTAATTGCTTCAAAGCGTTGCTAAAACTTCAACTGCTTACTGCCATATGAATATTGGCAAACTACACAAATTAATTATTTAAAGCATTCTTATATTCCCTATACCTTGCCCTGATTCGCTCACGATACACAAACACCAACAATCCAAAAAGCAGAACAATTGCCCCATTAATGGTAAAGGCCCACTGCACCCCCGTATGTTCCGCTAGGAATCCAATCTCAAAACTACCAATAGGCGCCTTATTAAGGGCTGCTATTTATTTCGCTTGTAATGAGGTGGGTAGCTTTACCGTCAGCTGATAACGACATTTGTTCTGTTGCTAAATGGTGTTCGTGGTGTTGGAACTACAGCCAATGTCTGTACATTGCCGACGTTCGTTCGTCGTGCTTCACTTGCACAAAACTTTATGTTGGCGGTTCACTGTTTTGTGCCTTGCATTACTGTCCGCTATTTTATTACTGATCATAATGACGTTACTTTCAATAGTTGGGAAGGATATGGGCATCTCGGAAATTAATTAATAATTTCTCCTTTGTTATTCGCCAGCTTTTCTCGCCATTTTTGAAGTTGCCCTGGTGTTTGTCTTACCCAATCTGTTACTTCGCCAACAATTTTCAATGGTGCTTTGCTGCGATAGGAGCGTGTTGGATTGCCTGGAAATTTCTTGTCCGTAACGTTCGGGTCATTTTCAAAGCTTCCCGTAGGCTCAACGATATAAACACGTTCACGTCCATCACCTTTAGCTAATGCTGCGGCCAGCCCCGCCCCATTAACCAGGGCTGTGAAATAAATGTGATTCATTGTGAGTCCGGGGCTATAATTAGATATGGAACCTGCTGTGAGCAAATCGCCAACCCGCAAATCTGCTTTCGTTCCATGATAAAATGGACCATGGTCAGCCGGATTGCCCGTGAAGGAATTTGCTAATTCATGATTCTTTTTTGCGTTGTCAAGGTCGTTTAACTCCTCATAGCATTTGGCAATGTTTGAATACAGAGAAGGAAAAGCTCCCTGAACAGTGACGTCATTTATTTTTAATGCAAACTGCAAGGATGTTTCGAGCCATTTTAATTTGTCACGAACATTCTTTTGATGTTGGGCCAGATAATAAGCAGCAGTAAACTTTTCAAAGTCATTTATCGCTTCGTTCCAGGCTTGAAGAAATATTCTGCCGGCTTCTTCGGGTTTGCCTTTTTCTTCCATGTCCATGCCTTGAACACAGAGTTTAATTACATTATTGTTTGGGTCGAATTCCATTTACAAATTATTTTAAAATCAATTTAGTTACTTGACCTTAGGCCATTGAAGTGTCGCCCAATGACTATCAACGTTTTTTGACCTTGCGTTCATTCATGATTTCGGAGTACAAAGCTCCAAGTTTGCATGTTAGCCCGCCTGACGCAAACCTGTGTTATGCGCCGCCTTTATTCATTTTTTACCGAGTTCTTCTGCCAGCCCTATAAGAAGCCCTTCGGTTCCGCGAATGTAGCAAAGCCGATATGAGTCCTCGTACTGAACCACTTCGCCAACAAGATGAGCGCCATGCTTGCTCAGTCTAGTAACCATCTCATCAAGGTCTTCAACAGTGAACATTACACGTAAGTAACCGAGAGAGTTCACAGGGGCTGTCCGATGATCTGAAACGGTTGGCGGGGTAAGAAATCGAGAAAGCTCAAGCCGGCTGTGTCCATCAGGGGTAACCATCATCGCAATTTCTACGCACTGAGTGCCCAGTCCAGTAACACGACCAGCCCATTCGCCTTCGATTGTGGCTCGCCCCTCGAGCTTTAGGCCTATCTCCGTGAAAAATGAGATGGCGTCATCGAGGGATTCTACAACGATACCAACATTGTCCATTCTTAATAATTTGTTCTTAGCCATAGTTTTATTTTCATTATCTACAGAAAGCTATTCATTCTCATTCTCTATACTGTAATATATTTTACATTTCTTTCCCAATTCCAAATATCAATTTCTTCAATATCCATAATCAGCCATTTCCTCAATATCTAAACCCTTCTAAATCTTCCTCACACAATCTATTAAATCCATTCCATAACCCTTCAAACCCATGGCCAAAAAAAATCCCCTCGAACTCGAGGGGATAAGATTTTCTTCAGGCGTTTGCGATTAATAAATGCGCAAATGGTTTTGGACGAACGCCTTGACAGGACTTCTCAAAGGTATGGATCAATCAGGTTTTATGGGAATTGGACTCTTATTTTGTTTTCTGGATATTGAATACTCAAATCTACACACCTCATCACAAACAAATTAGTATTCGAATGTCAAATTTTCCAGAATACAGCTTATGCCTGATCCCCTCTAGTAGCAAACTCTTATACCATTTATACATAAATAAATCGATACAACAGTCTTAAATAATCAAACTTATAATCCCGGTACGCGCTTCAATGTTACATTTCTACATGCTTTGAGCTAACCGGGCAACCAAAGAAAATAGTGCCATGTGCATCAAAGTCTTCTGCAGAATCAGTTGTATAAAAAATACGTTGGCTGTTTTTAGTTATGCGGCTTTCGATTTCAGGGTGGCGGTGCAAATAATCCTGCAGGCTTTGAGCAACAATCTCACCCTGCGCAATCACTTGTACCCCTTCGGGCAAAAACTTTTGGATCTTTTCCTTAAGTAGAGGGTAATGCGTACACGCCAACAGCAATGTATCAATTGCAGGATTGTTGTTCAATATGCGCTTAATGTGCTTTTCAACAAAATAATCTGCACCCTCGTCCAGGTGCTCATTGTTTTCGATCAATGGAACCCACATAGGACAAGCCTCCTGCGTAATGGTAACCTCCGGATAGAATTTTTGGATCTCTATTGCATACGAATTGGACTGCACAGTACCGTTTGTAGCCAGTATGCCTATGTTCTTCGTTTTCGTGTATTGTCCAATGATCTCCGTAGTAGGCCTGATCACACCCAATACCCGGACCTTACCATCTAAACGTTGCAGGTCATTCTGCTGAATGGTACGCAAGGCCTTTGCAGATGCCGTATTACAAGCCAGAATAATGAGTGGACAATTTTGTTGCAACAACCAATCCACACATTGCAGTGTGTATTTATAAACCGTTTCAAAAGATCGTGTACCATAGGGCGCACGTCCATTATCGCCCAAATACAAATAATCATATTGCGGTAATTGGGCAATAAACTCTTTTAACACAGTCAATCCACCATATCCTGAATCAAAAACACCTATTGGAGCCATGTAAATTATTTAATTCTAAAACCAATATACTCGAAAAGCCAATATCCCTAATTTTCAACCCTCATGCTCTTCCAGCGCCTTATTCCGCCCTAGCTACCGCCACTAACAATCTAAACGCCTGCCAGGCGGAATACAGCGCCTCCAGCCCTCCCGCATAGCACGCAAAACTGCCGTTTCCACTTATGCAGGCCCACTCAAAAGCAACCCTTGTGCGCCGGCCCGGCTGCGCACGCGGAGCGATTGCGGCAGCCTTGATCTTTTTGGTTCTTTTTGCATCAAGGCAAAAAGGAACAAACACAAAAAAGTCCCGCTCTCGCGGGACCAAAAATATCTTAAAAAGTAAATTTATTTTTTAGGAGCTGCTGCAGTTGCCGGAACTTTAAGATTCAGCTTTTTTGCCACCGCAGGAAACAGATCATCAGCAGGAGGCATCACCAATAAAGCCTCACGATTTAAAATATATGTATAACCGTTCTCTTTGGCTGCAGTTTGAATAGCAGCTTCCACTTTGCGGTAAATAGGTTCCAGCAGTTCTTGTTGTTTACCTTGTAATTGTTGCTGAACGATTGCTTGCCAGTTTTGAATTTGGTAAGCATATCCTTCCAGCTCCTGGCGTATTTGATTCTTAACTTGTGCGCTCAGTTTTACAGAATCCTTTGTATTTACCATACTGTCCTTACGATTGTACTCCTGCACCATATATGAGAACTGAGGGTTCAAAGAGTCAGCTTGGTATTTACGCAGTAATGAATCCAGCCTTCCGGTCTCTGGCATCAGGGCTACTACCTGGTCTACGCTGATATAACCTGTTTTTTGAGCCATGGCACTGCCCGAAGTCAGCACAATAAATAATGCAACAATAAATAATTTGATCTTGTTCATGAGAGTTTTGTTCTGTTTGTTGAATGATGAGTATTGGCTTGTATTGGTTGTATTTAAAAATGTTTTTTACAAAATATTTAATTTTTAACGCCTGGCTTATTTAACCCCCAGCTCACGAAGTACATCTTCGCTCTTCTCGAGCTTGGGGTCGGCAAATATAACCGTAATTCCTTCACTTTTATCTAGGATGAAATCATAACCTCTTTGTACAGCCAGTTTTTGTACAGCGTTAAATACTTTGTCCTGTACAGGTTTGATGAGTTCCTGTCTTCTTTTAAACAGGTCTCCCTCAAATCCAAAGCGTTTACGTTGCAGGTCGCGGAGCGTTTTTTCTTTCAAAAACAACTGGTCTTCCCTTTTGCGGCGCAACTCTTCACTCAGCATTACTTGTTCGGCCTCAAAATCCTTATACATCTTATCCAGCTCCTGCTGCGCAGCATCAATTTCCTTTTGCCATTGAGCTGCTGTTTCATCCAATTGTTTCTGGGCCTCCTTATATTCCGGCATCTTGTCTAAGATGTACTTGGTATCAATAATTGCATAACGTTGAGCCTGGGCAAAAGAACCTATCAGTAGTAAGCAAAAGGCAATAAGCAAGCTTCTTTTCATATTATTCTCTTTATTTAATTCAGGAAATTAATCAATAATCCTGCAACAATTCCTGACCATAGCCCAATTTCACATTTTCAATTTCCCAATTCGCAAATCCCCAACTTCCAAATTTTGAAATTCTCCAATTTTCAAATTAACTAATTACTCCGGCTCATACCCCAGCATAAACGTAAACCTTGCTGTATTCTTCAATCCGGTTTCGCCAGGTTTGAAGCGGTCCAGACCTATACCATAGTCAAAGCCCAGCAAGCCAAACATCGGCAGGAAGAAGCGGGCACCTACACCTACGCTTCTGCGCAAACGGAATGGGTTGTAATCTTTGAATTGATACCAACCATTAGCTGCATCAAAGAAAGCCAAACCATAAATAGTACTGCTTGGATTCATAACCAGCGGATAACGCAACTCCATAGAGTACTTATTAAATATGGTAAAATAGCGGTTGGCACTGCTCATATCAGGGTTAATAGAAGGATCTGAATTGTCAAAAACAGGATAACCACGCAATGCAATAATGTCGTAACCCAGTAATCCGTAGCTGTTGGTAATTCCATCACCACCCAGTTGGAAGCGCTCAAACGGAGAAAAGTCCATTTTCTTATTGTAGCGGCCCATAAAGCCATACTTGGCAGCCAGCTTCAACACCAGTTGACGGCTTTTATCTGTTCCGCCAGGTTTACCAATAGGTACAAACCATTCAGCATTGAAACGCCATTTATGATACTCTGGATTCTTAAACGGATTATCAGACTTTTCCAGGTTAGGATTCAGCAAAGAATAAGGAGGCGTCAATTGAACAGAAGCCACAAAGTTGGAACCACTCGTTGGGAACTGCGGGTTGAACACGGAAGAACGTTGTAAAGCCACCTTAAAGCTTACGTTGTTCGACGTGCCATTTTGCAGGTACTCGCCATTATCCTTACGGAAAGCATAATAATTTTTAATATCATACTTGGTATAATTCAGCGAGTATACGATGCTGAAATAGTCATCAGGCCACTTCAACTGCTTACCCAGCGATACACTCACACCCATGGTTTTCAGATAGCTGGAGTCTACCCTTTGTTTGATGATCCTTCCAGTGAAGGGATCGTAAGCATTAGAGAATTTACTATTATAATAACTCACTGTCAGCGGGTTACGCTTTTTACCACCCAGCCAGGGTTCAGTAAATGAAAAGTTATAAGAACGGAAAGCACGGCCGTTTGATTGTAAACGCAAGCTTAGCTTTTGGCCATCACCCGTTGGCAACGGATCCCATGATTCTCTTTTGAGGATATTCTTAATGGAGAAGTTGTTGAACGAAACCCCCAGTGTACCGGTCAGCCCAATACCACCGCCCCAGCCGGCAGAAAGTTCCAACTGGTCGGATGATTTTTCTTCCAGCTTCCAGTTGATGTCTACGGTACCATCTTCCTGGTTCGGCACCACATTCGGATTAATGGTCTCCTGGTTAAAATACTGCAGGTTCGCCAACTCCCGCTGGGAACGGATCAGGTCAGAGCGGCTGAACTTTTCACCTGGCAGGGTTCTTAACTCACGGCGGATCACATGATCTTTGGTTTTTTCATTCCCGAAAATACCCACATTACGGATGGTCGCCTGAGGACCTTCCACTATACGTATCTCATAATCAATAGTATCATTATATACCGATGTCTCCACAGGATCGGCGCGGAAGAAAAGGTAACCATCGTCCATGTACAATCCGCTGATGTCGCCACCTTCGGGTGTCAGTTCTTTCCCCAGGCGCCTGTTCAGGGTCTCCAGGTTGTAAACATCACCTTTGCGGATAGCCATAATAGCATTCAGCAGTGAATCGGAATATTTGGTATTGCCTTTCCATGTGATATTGCCAAAATAGTATTTGCTGCCTTCATCCACTTTGATATCAATATTCAGGTTGCCGTCCTTTGTATAATACTGTGTATCTGCAACGATCTGGGCATCGCGGTATCCCAAAGCATTATATTGCGCCAGCACCTTTTCCTTGTCTTCTTCATACTTCTTGGCGTCAAACTTGGCACTGCTGAACAACTTGAAACGGAAGTAAGGATCTAAGAAAGCCCTTGTTTTTGTAAACGAAAGGAAACCAAGATCTTTTACATACTCCTTAAAAGAGATCTTTTCATTGGTACCATAGGGGCTCTCTGATTCTACAGGATGCAAAGTAAATTTGCTCATCTCCTTTGTACCCTTCATCTTCTTCTTAAGTTTCAGATCACCCACGGCTGTATTTCCATAAAAGTTCACCTCGTTCACCCGAACTTTCTTGCCCTTATTGATATGAAATACCAGAACATTAGCATTAGGCACTGTGGGGAAGGGTTGTTCTTCTATCTTCACCTGTACATTCTGGAAGCCTTTCTCTTTATAGAACTTTTCAATCGCTTCCACTGCATTGCGGCGTGTATTTTCAGTAATAATGGTCGATTTAACCAGGCCGGCCTTCTTCTCCAGTTCTTCTGCATCCGATTTCCTTACCCCTTCAAAACGGAAATCGCCCAATTTGGGCCGCTCCTGCAAATTGATCTCTATATCTATTTTATCGTCCTGAACCGCAGTAATAAAAATCTGAACATTGGAAAACAGGCGTTGGCGCCATAAATTGTTGATAGCCTTGGCGAAAACGTCGCTGCCCGGCATCATCAGCTTGTCACCCGGCTGCAATCCGGAAATAGAAAGTACAATGCCGGTGTCCAGGTAATTTATGCCGGTTATATCTATTTTCCTGATGGTATACTCCTTCGGCACCCTTGCATTTTCCAAAGCCAAGAGCTCCGGGTCAACAGATGTTGGTTTTGTAGTATCAGGAACCTGGGCTGTAGCTGAAACTGAGAGCAGGAAGATGCAAAGTATTGTGGCTAAAATTCTCTGTAGATGTCGTAGCATGTTGATTTGTTCTAGCAGTCTCTAAATTGGAGTAACCGGTTGATAATATTTTTAATACTTAAGACAGCAAATTAAACGCTATTTATAATAGAGTTTTGTTAAAAGAGAACAGCCCCAGCCACACCCCCCGGCCCTTAAGAGGGAGGGCTCGGCTCACCCCTAACCCCTGAAGGGGAACCGCTAACACACAACTACCTTTAACAGGTACCTAAAAACAAAGCCCTCAGCACCGAAGTTGAGAACTATACTTTTAGAGAGATTTTATAGCCAGGGCCTAGCAGCGCTGACGCTCCCCTTTAGGGGCCGGGGGTGTGGCTGGGGCTGCTCTGTGGCTTCATCTGGTCGCTCGTCTTACCAAACCTCCGCTCCCTGCCTTGGTAGTCAATAATGGCTTCATAAAGATTCTTTTTACGGAACTCAGGCCATAAAACAGGTGTGAAGTATAACTCAGAATAGGCTAATTGGTAAAGCAGGAAATTACTGATGCGGTATTCACCACTGGTCCGTATCATTAGTTCAGGATCAGGAAAACTACTGGTACACAGATGCTTCTGCACCGTGTCCTGGTCTATATCATCTGCCGACAGGTTCCCCTTTTCCACCTCTTTGGCAATGCTTTTCATTGCATGAAGTATTTCCCACCGCCCACTGTAGCTCAGGGCCATAATGAGGTTCATTCCTGTATTTTCTTTTGTGATCTCCTTCGCTTCGTTCAACTCGTTCTGGGCATGCTGTGGCAGCATTTCCATATCTCCGATCACATGCAGCCTGATGTTATTCTTGCGTAGGGTTTCGATTTCATTCCGGATGGTTTTCACCAGCAATTCCATTAGGCCAACCACCTCATATTCTGGGCGGTCCCAATTCTCAGTTGAAAACGCATAAAGTGTAAGGTATTCAATTCCAAGCTCTGCACACCCTTCTACGATATTACGAACACTCTCAACGCCCCTATAGTGGCCAAAAAGCCTGTCATGTCCCTGTTCTTTTGCCCAACGTCCATTACCATCCATAATAATGGCTATATGACGGGGCAGGCGGCTATTATCAATTTGTTGTAAAAGGTCTTGCATTTATCTCTAAGGAGCGCAAAGATAGGAAAGGAGTTTGTAGTTTATTGTTTATTGTTGTCGTAACTGGCGATGGGCCAAGGTAACCATAAACAATAAACCAAAAACTATAAACTTTCTACGGTCTCACCGTCGGACACCTATATGACTGCAAATTAAAGCTGAGGTAAAAAATCGCTGTGGCAAACTGGTCTTTTTGCTTGCTGTTCCCCCTTTGTACGCCTTTAGCACCTATAGGAGTTCCTGTCTCATAAGAACGGTCTGAAAGCAAAGCAGCCGGTGAGGGACTACCATCGGGGTTATTAGGAAATACTGCTGGCTCTACATATGTGGTGCTCACATCATCAAAATAATCTGTACTGGTGAAACGATGCACAACTTCAAATCCAATGTTCATGCGCGAATTAAGGGCATATTTTACACCAACGCCAAAAGGCATGCAAAATGCCATAGAGCTGTAAGGCTTACGCTCCGGATATGCTGCACTGCCCTGCCCCTCCGTACCCAGCGGCCGCAGGTAATACTTTTCATCGTTCAAAAAAGTAAATGGATCATAATTAAATATACCGGCGCCAAAGGTTATGTAGGGTGTAAAATTGAACCCTTCCTCACCCGGCATAAAACGGTAAAAATTAAAATCACCCTGCACGGCAAGTTCCCAAACGTTGGTATTGAAACTCAGGTTGCGGCGGCGCATGAATTCATTATGCGTATTATATATATCAGAATACCCCAGGCGAGCGTAATTGGCCGCTACCCGCAGGCCTATATAATTCCCAAAATTCTTCCGGAAAAAAATGCTCCCTGCAAGTTTAGGGCGGTTTAAACGAGCGCGCGTGTTCAGATCTCCAAAATAATGAGCCGCTCCAATGCCAACACCAAATTCACCCTCTTGAACAATTGATTGCTGGGCTACAGTAAGCAGAGGCAGCGAAAAAAGCACTAAAGCCAGTAATTTTCTCATACGCGACAAAATAAAAATTTCTGTCTTAAAAACGAAACTTTTGACAAAATGGTATAATATAATAGAGCAAATTTGAAAATTCACAATTTCCCACTCATCACTCATCACTCATCACTCATCACTCATCACCCATAACCCGTAACCCCATTGCCCATTGCCAATTAATTCCTCTTATCCACCCCCCACGACAATTTATTCCTCAGCGTTTGCAGGAAATTGTTTTCATTCAGGCGCACAAGGCTTAGCATAAAACTTTCCTTTCTCACCGCCAGCAATACACTCTTATTTACAATTTCCTTCCGGGAATCCAGCGCACAGATGATCTCGGGCGTGCGGCTGTCGATCTCAAACGAAATAATGGTATTATCGGGAACTACAATAGGACGCACATTGAGATGGTGAGGAGCAATGGGTGTGATCACAAAACTGCAGGCATCCGGAAAAACCACAGGTCCCTGGCAACTCAAATTATAAGCTGTTGAGCCCGTAGGCGTTGCCAGTATCAACCCATCAGCCCAATACGTATTCAGCAATTCACCGTTTAAGTAAGTGCGTATCTTGATCATGGAGGCCACATCCTGCTTATGAATGGCAAATTCATTAAGCCCGAAGGGTATTTCGCCAAAAAGTGGCAGGTTGGCATCCAGGTGGATCAGCGACCGTTTGTCCAGGATATACGAACGCCGGGCTAAAGCTTTCACCGCATCGGACATTTCATCCCGGCCAATGCTGGCCAGAAATCCCAAACGGCCAAAGTTGATACCAACAATAGGAATGTTCTTATTGCGCACAAGGGTCACGGCATCCAGCAGGGTACCATCACCTCCCAGGCTAACAAAAAAGTCTATTTTTTCGGAAAGGTCCTGTGAGTGTGTAAAAGACTCTGTCGTATCAGGCAGTGATATATTCCCCTTTAGTTGTTCCAGAAAATGCTGGTAAACAACTGGAACAATACCTTCATTGCTCAGTTCATCAAAAAATAATTGTATATCCTTTTGCTGGCTACCGTCCAGCACCCTACTATATATAGCTACCTTCAAAATATATGATTTGCAAGAGAAAGCAAAAATCAGAAGTAATCCCGGCGGTGTAAATATAGGCCGTTTTGACCTAATTGGTTAAAGCTGCATTCTAGTTTGATAATAAAATCATAGAAAGTCACAATATCTATCCCAAATCCGCCAGAAAAAATCAACTTATTGCTCAGCGGATTATTATCTGTATGCGGATTATAAATATAGCCGGCGTTGCCATATACCTTGGCGTAAGCCCTGAATGGTATGTGATTCAGCCTTTTAATGGTTTCAGATGGAATCCGTATAGCGGTATTGAATAACTCTCGCGAAAAGGACAGTTTGGTATAACCACCAGCCACTCCATCAATAACATAATATTCATATCCCTGCATGTACAGGTCCTTATAGCCAACGAACTGCTGGTTGATGTAAGGTTGTTTTAAAGGTAGCTTCAAACAAGCTGCCGCGCGGAGATTCATAAAGTACTTATCCGACAAAGGCCAGTATGCAGATCCCTTGGCGGTCAGGTGCCAGAGGTTCAGTTCTTTGCTTAAACCCCTTTTGGCTACAGAAACTTCAGCCACTTTCCCCTTCAAAGGATAGGGAAGAAAATCCGTATTGGAATAGGAAAGGGTATAATAAAAAGAAGGATAACGGATTTTGGAAGAATTATGGAAGTAATGAGAATTGATGGCCAGGATCGTATCATCCACACTCTCGGAATTATAACTGACCCCAAACGTATGCTTGGTATTAATGGCTTGCCGGTAAGAGAGCTCAAAAAAGCCGCGCAGGTAAGAATGTACAAAATTGTCATTGCTATTCTTAAACAACATTATCTTGTTGCCTATAGTATTATAAGTAACCTCTTTATTCTTTCCCAACGACACACCAAGGCTGGTCGACCACTTCAAGCCCTTATCCAGCATCAATCCGTAATAGGCTAGGGAGACCTCCTTGGTATAGCCATTTTTAAGGTTTACATATAATTTATCATTGCGTCCGCTAATGTTATTGTGCTTGATCTTGATCCCGTAATTCACGCGTTCCAAATCCATGTTTTGATCCTGCACCCATTCGCCTATGCTCCTGTCCACTGCTTTTACAAAGGGAATGGGAATGATGTACCAACGTTCACGTACTTCAACATTCACAGAAGCATCATATCCCTGGAGGCTGCTCAAAGAAACCACCACGTGGTGAAACAAACCTGTATTCATCAGGCGCCTTTTGGCTTCGGAAAATTTTTCTGCTAAGGTATTTAAGGGATACTGCTCGTGGGATTGGAAAGGAAGCTCGCGGAGAATGATCTTGAAATTTGTCTGTTTGTTACCTGAGATATTGATTTCGCGGATCGTAAAGAGTGTGGTTGTATCTGCAATGGCATTATCACCGTCAGTGGAATATAGCAAGTCTGCCCCAGCCAACGCCACCTGTGCTTTCAATCGTTTAATGCTACACAGGGCACACAAAATCCAAAGTATACAAACGCACGACTTTCTCATCAGGCATTGAATATAACAGTTTTTTACACACCAATATTGTACCTGAATGAATTTTAAGAGAAAAAAAAGTTTTAAGCTGTTTACAGCTTGATCAGGAAAACCTTCTACTCTTAACTAATATAATTTAAAAAAATAATTTAGGAGTGCCAACTTAGATCTCCAGATAATGCATCAGATTATCGTAATTACTCCGGAGTTCATTCGTGTAAAGTTCTTCACCAAAATAATATTTTACATTGTACTCATAACGCTGAAAAGTTGCAATAAGGCTGGAAATCTCCATTTTATTGACCCTTATCGTTACCTGCATGCTTTTCGTCTCAGGATCGATATAAGTATTTAACTGGGTGATTTGCGCATCGTTAGACTCCACAATGCGGTTGATTTCAGTGAAAGAATAATTCGCAGACTCCATCTCCAGAACGATCAAGGCCCCGGGAAGGTTAAGACTCATGAAGTCTGAAGCATTGCGCAACAGGTCGTTGTAAGTCACTATTCCAAGCATCTGCTTATCTTCTACAACTGGAACAATGCTCAAGTTATTTTGTACGGCAACCTGTATAGCTTTCAAAAAATGTTCATTTGCCTGAACAGAGGTTTCGCTATCTGTAAAGGATAATTCCTCTAACTGGTTCTCCTCATCACTATGTAACAACTGCTCTTCACTAACAATACCCAAATATTGCTCTTCTTCTACCACAGGCAGATGCGCTACATGATAATCGTTCATCAGTTGTAATGCCTGGTATACTTTATCATGTTTATGCAGGTAAGGTAATGAATGCGATATGATATTACGTGTTAACATGGAGAACGGCCTTTTTATATAGACAACTATATCTAAATTACTGTTGCAGGCTCATTCAACTTTTTTAAAAATTTATGCAAAATAATATTAAATTCCTCAGGCACTTCCATCATCGGCGCATGGCCACATTTGTCAATAAAATGCAGCTCACTGTTTGGAATTAATCGTTGAAACTCCCTTGCTACAAACGGAGGTGTTATTGTATCATTATTGCCCCATATCAGCAGTGTCGGTTGCTTGATGTTGTTCAACTCCTCGCCCAGGTTATTGCGGATAGCACTCTTGGCCAAAGCAATGATCTTAATGACTTTCAGGCGGTTATTGGTAATTGAGAATACTTCATCCACCAGTTCCTTCGTGGCCATTTTAGGATCGTAAAAAGTTACTTCTGTTTTTTTACGAATATATTCATAATCTCCCCGCTTGGGATAAGTATCCCCCATTCCATTCTCAAAAAGGCCGGAACTACCGGTAAGAATCAACGACTTAACCCTTTCCGGATGTTTCAACAGGTACACAAGGGCAACATGCCCGCCAAGGGAGTTGCCCAACAAATGAATATTTTTATAATCTTTAGCTTCAATGAACTTATGGATATATTTTGCCAAACCACCCACTGTAGTATGCAAAATATCCAGGTCAAACAAGGGCATTATAGGCACCACCACTTTGTACTGATGCCTGAAATACTCGATCAGGTATTGAAAATTGCTCAATGCTCCAAACAAACCATGCAGCAAGACTAATGGTTCTCCCTGTCCTTCTTCTATAAACTTAAACTTTTGATATTCCTTTAGTTCGTATCGCATCAGCTTCTCACAATATTAGATGTGCTAAAATAGCGGATTTACAGTAAAATAGCTCCACAAGACAACACCATTCACAATAAACCTAATAAAAAGTGTTCCAAACGTAATAAAAGTCCTGTAGACAGAAAAAAACAGATGCTAGAAAGATCAATCAATCTAATCGATATTTCTTTAGGACAGTACTGATTTTCACACTTCCTGTCCTCAGGACTTCTCTTAAAACAGATTTTTAAAAAACGGAAGAACCATAGCTACGGTGTCAATGATTACGGGTGCAATAGGATGAATATATGGATAAGAGTGGGATGCCAGCAATGTCTCTTCTTTTAGCAGGTGCATTTGACCGGCATACGATAAAAGGAGGCTGAGTATAAAAAGGTAAAGGATCATATAAAGTAATATGCCTCCAATTTTATTCATCCATCCCAATTGGGCTACTTCCACAACACCTTCAATAGCTTTCGCCCCCAGCCGTACCAAGATCACCACGATCAGGAACACAACAGCAAAAGCTACAATAGGCAGCCATTGCTCCGATACAGTAAAATATTGCTTTATATATGTGGCTGCTATTGCCGATAGCTTCATAGCCGCTGCCAGCCCTATAACAAACGCCAGGAATGAAAATACACCTACAATGAGGCCATTACTCCACCCTTTGAATAGGGCCAGCACCAGTAGCAGCAGTACGACAATATCTAAATACATAAAGCAGCCATTTCACATCTTTCTACTTTGCCAGTAATTCCTTTACAGCTGCAGAGATCGCCTTACCATCAGCACGGCCGGCCAGCTTCTTGGTGGCAACACCCATCACCTTTCCCATATCAGCAGCAGACGAAGCACCGGTCTCGGCAATTATTTGCCGCAATTCACTCTTCAATTCTTCTTCTGTTAACTGGGCAGGCAAAAACTTTTCAATAACGTCGATCTCCTCCTGCTCTTTTTGCACCAGGTCCTGGCGGTTTTGCTGCTGATAGATCTCCAGGGCATCTTTACGTTGCTTTACCATCTTCTGCAACAGCTTTAGTTCAGCGTCTGCTGAAACCTCACCACCTGCTCCAGGCTCTGTTTTTGCCTTGATAATTTCTGCCTTAATAGCACGCAATCCGCGAAGGCGGGCCTCATCTTTGGCTTTCATAGCCTCTTTCATTCCTTCCATTACCTTTTGTTCCAGACTCATATTAGTAGTTTATAGTTTATGGTTTGTAGTTTATAGTTACGCCCCAACCTCCAAATGCCCTATTCAACTTCCCTACCTCCTACCTTATACTCAATTTATACCTCTTGCCTCTTTCCCTACCTCGTACCTCGTATTTCGTACCTCGTACTTAACTCGCCTTGTTCTCCTTCATCTGCATCTCCCTGAACTTGGTATAAAACGCCTTGGCAAAATTCTTCATATCATCTACCAACTCAGTTTGACGCGTAGCCCTGTCAAAAGTATCGGCCATAGTCATCAGGGTCTGATAGTAAAAGTCAGCCATTTCATCTATCATCATCTGTTGTGTCCACAAATCAATCCGTAGCGCCGTTTTATCTGTGCCATCCCATAAAGAAAGCATAAACGCCTTCGCCTTCTGTGCATTATCAGCAGTGCTTTCCGTTGCCTTCCACTCTATATTTGCCGGAACCCTGTTCTCATCCAGTTCCACATCAATAGTTATTGTCGACTTCATTATTATTTTTTGCGGCGAAGGTAGCTATTTCTAATTGCCTATTGTCTATTGCCCATTTCCCATTGCCCACCCAATCTCCCCCGCTGTCCGCTCCCATGAAAACTGCTCAACAACCTCTCTCCCCAACTCCCTTTTCTGACTCCTCAAATCCTCATGTTTATAAAGCAGCATCATTTTTTCCGCCAGGTCGCTAACTCCGCCTTCATAATAAATAGCAGCCTCCCCTGCAATTTCCTGTAATATCTTATTCTGTACCGTCAACACCGGAATCCCAAAATGCATTGCCTCTAAAATATAAAGTCCGTAATCCTCCCGCGCCACGGGATAAACAAAAGCATAGGCAGCACCAAAAAGTGAAGACAGGTCTTCGGCCTCTTTGGCCAATACCACTACATCATCGCGATATTTATATGTTTTCAACGCTTCTGTAAACCGGGAAGCCAGGTGCTGTTCACGGTTCACCAGGACCAGCTTCCAATTGGTTTTCTGACGCTTTTTAAAAATAGAAAAAGCCTTTAACAGGTTGATCAGAGAGGAATCGTCTTCAAATGAACCTGCATAAAGAAAGTACTCACGCCCCTCTGTATAACGCTCTTTAACCCTTATTGCAAAATCTTCATCGGTTGGTGGTAGAGTTTCAGGTGCAGCGGCATGTACCACCCCCACTTTTTCCGCAGGCACCTTAAACTGCTGACAGATGGCAACTTTGGCTGCCTCAGAAAAAGTCAGTATGCCCTTTGCCCGCTCCAGCACTTTGAAAAGTCGCCCCGGCCGCTTTGGTGCTACCTCCCCAGGCTTTAGAAGTACACAATAAGGCACCCGGCTTTTAATATATAAGCCGGCACCAAAATAAAACACCACCCCGGCATCTAGCTTTTTCAGCAATTGTCTATACTCCACCTGTCGCCACAAAGAAACAAGGCGGTTACTATTTTTAATATATGGAACGGATAGCGCGCTTACATTCCCGGCTTTTACTACCACCTCTTCCGGAGCATCTGTACAGATATAATATCGATGTTCCGGCTGCAGGCTTGCCAAATAAGACAATGCCTGGTTAAAAAAGTACCTGTCAGCCCTGGATGCGTTTACTGGTGACAGGGAAACCATCACTGCAATAACCATAAAACGAAGGTAACTATTCACGTTTCACACAGCTCACAACTCGCTTCAGTATTTTTACTACCCGCCAAATCACCGATTTATACGATAGGTTATTGCAGTTGCAGTTTATATTTTTACTATCGCTAATTAATTCATTGTTTGGTCGTTGCACCTATGGATGCGCCTTGTTCTTTGAAGTAATGGTTCGCTGGTTTGAATTGTAGAAAATATTTCAAATTCCGGTTTTTGCCTTTTCCTAATTGTTGTTATAATTCAACAAAAAGTTGATGAGTTTCCTAAAACCGGACTCAAAAATGCACTTCTCTGCCTTGGTATCATATTTGTTAATATTTAGTCGGCTTCACCCTTTAACTATACAATCTATTATAAACGACCTCTTAGGTGGAAGAGGATGGTGGCTTGTAAAAGGGGCCTTGGTTCGGGGCCCCTTTCTTTTGCCCATGTTTACCCGTACAAATCATTTTTGGCCCAACTTTATTAAGAAAAACTCCTTCTAATTCACTCTAAAACAGAAACTCATTAAAGCAATTATCCACAAACAACCAGCATCAACTTTGAACATTTAACCATAAACTATAAACAAAAAACCATAAACCTCAAACATTTCCTTATCTTTAAAACGACAGAAACGTATCAGCTTCACTAGGAAACTATGCCCCAACCAGGCTTTTTATATTTTTTACAAGTGTTGTGAATAGCTGCGTTTATTACATTTGCCTTTTGCAACTTACATAATGGAATACAATACAACGAGAAATTACATGATGATGCGTGAATATGGACGCCATATTCAGAAGATGATTGAACATTTATTGACCATTGAAGACCCTGAGCGCAGGCAACGCAATGCCCAGGCCGTGATCGAACTTATGGGTTTTCTGAATCCCCACTTAAAAAACGTTGAAGACTTCCGCCATAAACTATGGGATCACCTGTTTCTGATTTCCG